>NZ_DATCUY010000537.1:0-7172 GCF_036567245.1 Achromobacter sp.
CCAGGCTCAGTCCGCCCGTGGCCAGCAGCGCCAGCAGGCCCAGCAGGCTGGCGGCGCGCACGCATTCGGCGGCGGTCATCAGCGCGCGCCGCGACATCCGGTCGGCCAATACACCGGCGGGCAGGGACAGCAGCAGGAAGGGCAGGGTCTGGGCGGTTTGCAGATAACCCGTCTCGGCTGCGCTGGCGCCCAACGCCAGGACCGCGACCAGCGGGGCGGCCGCCAGCGCCATCTGTTCGGAGAATTGGGCGGCCAGGTTGGAGGCGGCCAGGCGGCGGAATGCGGAGGGCAGGGCGGACATGGATGCGCGGATGGCGGAAACGGCAAGGGCACGATCATGATCGTGCCCTTGCCTGTGCGCACTCCGTTCCTTGCCATGGGCAAGGAACGGCGCGCCGCGTCACCTCAGGGTATCAGGGGATGGGCGGATAGTCGCCAAAGCCGTCCGGCCAGGGCGTCAGCACCTCGTAGCCGGTTTCGGTCACGACCACCATGTGTTCCCATTGCGCTGACAGCGAGCGGTCCTTGGTGACCACGGTCCAACCGTCGGGCAGTTGCTTGGTCTGAGGCTTGCCGGCGTTGATCATCGGTTCGATGGTGAACATCATGCCGGGCTGCAGCACCATGCCTTCGCCGGGGCGGCCATAGTGCAGCACCTGCGGATCGTCGTGGTAGATCTGGCCGATGCCGTGGCCGCAGTATTCGCGCACGATGCTGAAGTGCTCGCGGTGCGCCACGGTCTGGATGGCGTGGCCGATGTCACCCAGCGTGGCGCCGGGCTTGACGGCCATGATGCCTGCGCGCATGGCTTCGTAGGTGGTGTTGACCAGGCGGCGCGCCAGCGGGCTGGGCTGGCCCACGTAGTACATGCGGCTGGTGTCGCCGAACCAGCCGTCCTTGATGACGGCTACGTCGATGTTGAGGATGTCGCCGTTCTTTAGCACCTTGGCCGACGGGATGCCGTGGCAGATCACGTGGTTGGCCGAGGCGCAGATGGTCTTGGGAAAGCCGTGGTAGCCGACGTTGGCGGGAATTGCCTTCTGCACGTTGACGATGTAGTCGTGGCAGATGCGGTCCAGCTCGTCGGTGGTGACGCCCGGGCGGACGTGTTCGGCAATCATGTGCAGCACTTCCGCCGCCATGGCGCCGGCCTTGCGGGCCATTTCGATGTCGGCGGCGGACTTGATGGATACCTTCTTCGCCATTTACGCGGCCTCCTGCTGGGCGGCCTGCGGCAGCCCCTGGGACAGGGAGGCGATGGCGAAGCCTTCCGCCTGTTCGATGCGGATCAGGAGTTGGCAGATGTCGGCGTGGCGCAGCTCGGGATAGAGCTCGGACAGCATGCCGATGCGCATCCAGTGTTCGGCCTGGGAATTGATGGAGCGGCTGAGTGCGCCGCTGGCGACGCGGAGATTCTCATGCATCTGCTCGGAAATCTTGACGATGCCCATGGAGTTAGCGATCCATATATGGTTTGTATATGGAACGTATCTTACTGCTGATGAGTGGAAGGGCGCAAATCGGGGGCCAGGAGACGCCTGGCGGGGCGGCCCGATGAGCGCGCAGGTGGGGCTGGCTGGCTCGGGCCGCGCCCTGGCACTGTCAGCGTCCCTTGCCGCGCGCCGTCTTCTTGGCGCCGGCGCGGGGCGCGGCTTCCTTGGGCGGGGGCGCCGTGGCGGCTTGCACCTGCTCCAGCCACATCAGCGCATCGGTGTACGACAGGAACTGTTGCAGATAGCCCGGCGACACCTCGCGCATCAGCGACAGCGCGCGGTGCACCAACTGGTTGGAGTTGAGCGGGCCGGCGTTCTTGTGCACCTGTTCCTGGGACTGCCGGACCTGCCGGTCCGCGCTGACTCGCGACCAGACGCCACGGAAGTACTCCAGCACTTCCAGTTCCGGGTAGGAGGCGCGCAGGTCGGCGGCGCCGCGCGCGTCGGGGCCGGAATCGGCCATATAGGCGGCCAGCGCCGCCAACGGTCCGGGTTCGCAAGCGGCGGGAGCGGGCGCGGTGGCGCCTGCTTGGGCGCATTCATCGGCACTTTCGCCGGCGTCTTCCAGTGCCTCTGTGGACGCGCCGTCCAGTTCGGCCTCGTAGGCCTGGATCAGCGCCGCCAGCCTGCCGTCCAGCAGCTTGCGGGCCTGGCCGTCCTGCGCCGCGGCGCGTCGCTGCAGGGCGTCCATGAACTGGAAGCGGACCGGCGCGAGGCGGTCCGCGCCGGTTTCCCGCCAGGCGTCCAGCATGGCCCGGGCGTCGATGATTTCGCCGCGCGTGCCGTCACTGGCCATTCTTGGTTCCGGCGTCGCTGGAGGGTTTGGGGATGGGCGCGATTTCCACCCGGCGGTTCTTGGCCCGGCCTTCCTCGTCAGTGTTCGCGGCCACCGGCTGTTCGGAGCCGAAGGCCGCGGCGAACACGGCCGACGAAGGCACGCCCTCGTCGATCAGGGCGCGCGTCACGGTCAGGGCGCGCTGCGCGGACAGGTCCCAGTTGTCGGCGAAGCGCCGGTTGCCCTCGCGCACCTGCTGGTCGTCGGTATAGCCGCTGACCATCAGGATCTCGTTGTGCGATTTCAGATAGGCCGACAGGGGTTCGATCAGACTCTTCAGGATCTCGCGGCCTTCCGGCTGCAACTGGTCGGAGTTCAGCGCGAACAAGACGCTTCCGCTGATGCCGATGCGGCCGTTGATCAAGGTCACGCGGCCGGCGGCCAGCGGTCCCGCCAGCGCCTGCTCCAGCGTCTCGCGGCGTTGGGTTTCGACCTGGCGTTGCTTGACCTCTTCCTCGAGCTGGGTCGATAGCTGCAGTTGCACCGCGACGACGCTCACCAGGATCAGGACGAAGGCGCCCAGCAGCACCGACATCAGGTCGCCAAAGACGGCCCAGGCCGGGACTGCGGGCTCCACGCCGCCGTCGATGTCCTCGCTCATGCCGCTTCCGCTCCGGCCGTCGCGCGCTGGCTGGCCAGCTGCTGCAGGTTCTCGATGATCTGCTTCTGCGACACCATGCTCAGGTCGACCACTTCACGGGCCTGGGCCACGTAGTAGGCCAGCTGTTCGTCGCCGCGCGCGATGGACTTGTCCAGCGCCGCTTCGATGCGTTGCAGGTGCGCGACCAGCTTGTCGTTGGATTCGCCAAAGAGCTGCACGGCCGTACCGAAGGATTCGCCCAGGCTGGCCACTTCGATCGCGCCGCTGGCGACCTGCGCGGCCACCTCGGCGAGCTTGCCGGTTTCGGCCTGGGCCTGCTCGGTGAACTGCGTGCCGACGCGATCCAACAGGTCTGCGGATGAGGACACCAGCGCGTCCACGGCTGTTCGTTGTTCAGCGGCGGTGTGGTTCACGGCGTCCAGCAAGGTGCCCAGGGTTTCCAGCAGGCGAGTGCGTTCTTCCAGCATGTCGTTGTCGCGCTCCATGCTGTCGGAGAGCTTCTGGCGCAGTTCGCCGATGACCTCGGCGGCGGCGCGCGGCGCTTCGGAGGCGGCCTGCACCAGGCGGCCGATTTCGGCGATGGTGTCGTTGGCCGACGCCTGGGTCTGGGCGCTGATGTCTTGCGCGGTGATGGCCAGCGTGTCGCAGATCTGCTGCTGCTGGCTGGCCGTGTAGGAACTGGTCTGCTCCCATTCGGCGCGCAGCGACTCGGCCATGGCGCCGAGCTTGCCGGTCCAGGCGTCCAGGCGCGCTTCGTCCTTGGATGCGAGCGCTGCTTGCAGGTCCGTCTGCGACTGGTCCAGCGTCTGCAGCAGGGCGGCGGAATGCTGTTCGAAGGCCGCGGCGGCGGTTTCCAGCGCTTGCTGGTTGTCGCCCGCCAGCTTGGCGTTGACCTGTTCCTGGCGCGCCTGCGCGTCGGTCCAGGCCTGGGTGACGCCAGTCGCCGCCGTTTCCAGGCGGACCGATACGCTTTCCAGCAGGCCGGCCTGGGCCTGCGTCTGCGCAGAGATGTCGCGCGCGGTCTGGGCCAGCGTGTCGTTGACTTCCAATTGGCGCAGCGCGGCTTGCGTGCCGGCTTGTTCCCATTCCTGGCCGAGCTTGGCGGCCATGGCGGTCAGCGTGCCGGTCCAGGCGGCCAGGCGTTCCTGGTCGCGCGAGGCGAGGGCGTCCTGCAATCCGGCGTGCGATTGCTCCAGCGTTTGCAGCAGGGCGGTGGAGTGCTGCTCGAATGCGGCGGCGGCGGTTTCCAGCGCTTGCTGGTTGTCGCCGGCCAGCTTGGCGTTGGCCTGTTCCTGGCGCGCTTGCGCTTCGGTCCAGGCCTGGGTGACGCCGGTAGCCGCCGTTTCCAGGCGGGCCGACACGCTTTCCAGCAGGCCGGCCTGGGTCTGCGTCTGCGCGGCGATGTCGCGCGCGGTCTGGGCCAGCGTGTCGTTGACTTCCAATTGGCGCAGCGCGGCTTGCGTGCCGGCTTGTTCCCATTCCTGGCCGAGCTTGGCGGCCATGGCGGTCAGCGTGCCGCTCCAGGCGGCCAGGCGTTCCTGGTCGCGCGAAGCCAGCGCGGCTTGCAATTCAGTGTGCGACTGGTCCAGCGTTTGCAGCAGAGCCGCGGAATGCTGTTCGAAGGTGGCCGCGGCGGCTTCCAGGGCCTGCTGGTTGTCGCCAGCGAGCTTGGCGTTGGCCTGTTCCTGGCGAGCCTGGGCTTCGGTCCAGGCCTGGGTGACGCTGCCGGCCGCCGTTTCCAGACGGGCGGATACGTTCTCCAGCAAGCCGGCCTGGGCCTGGGTCTGGGCCGCGATGTCGCGCGCGGTCTGGGCCAGCGTGTCGCTGACGGCTTGTTGGCGGGCCACGGTGTCGGCGCCGGCCTGCTGCCATTCCTGGCTCAGCGTGGCGCCCATGGCGGTCAGCGTGCCGGTCCAGGCGGCCAGGCGTTCCTGGTCGCGCGAGGCCAGCGCATTCTGTAGCTGGGCATGCGACTGGTCCAGCGTCTGCAACAGGGCGGCGGAGTGCTGTTCGAAGGTGGCGGCGGCCGCGGCCAGGGCCTCGCGGTTGTCGCCGGCCAGCTTTTCGCCGGCCTGTTCCTGGCGGGCCAGGGCGTTGGTCCATTGCTGCGAGACGCCGTTGGCGGCCGCTTCCATGCGGGCCGACACGCCGTCCAGCAACTGGGCCTGGACCTGCGCCTGCGCGGTGATGTCATGCACCGCCCGCGCCAGCGTGGCGCTGATCGCCTCTTGGCGTTCAGCGGCCTGTGCGCCGGACTGCTCCCATTCCTGGCGCAGCGTGGCGCCCATGGCGCCCAGCGTTTCGGTCCAGGCGGCAAGGCGCTGCTGGTCGCGCGAAGCCAGTTCGGATTGCAGCAGGGAGTGCGATTGGTTCAGGGTGCGCAGCAGCGAGGCCGAATGCTGCTCGAAGCTGGCCGCGGCCGCGGTCAGGGCTTGCAGATTGTCGCCAGCCAGCTTTTCGCTGGCCTGCTCCTGGCGCGACAGTGCCTGGGTCCATGCGTGCGACATGCTGCCCGACGATTCCTCCAGACGGGAGGACACGCTGTCCAGCAGGGCGGCCGAGCGTTGTTCGAAGGTCTGGGCGAAGTGGTCGAGCGAGGCGCGCAGATCCTGGGACAGGGCTTCGCTGGCGCGTTGCTGTCCGGCCAGGGCCTGGTTCCAGATGCCGGCGACGTTGCTGGTGGTGGCCTGGAAGCCCGAGGTCAGGCCTTCCAGCTGGCGCTGCACGGCTTGCGTCACGGTGTCCTGCAGCGTTGCGGTTTCGCGCGACAGGCTGGCCATCGTCGCTTCCACGACCGGTTGCAGGGCGGCGCCGGCCGAGCGCGCGCTTTGCGACACGCTTTCCTTCATGGACTGTTCCATGACGGCGGCCAAGCGGGAGTAGGCCGCTTCGGCCTTGCCCTGGAAGGCGTCCTGGCTGGCCATGTGGCGGTCGCTCAGGGCCTGGTTCTGCTGCGCCATGTTGTTCATCATGGTTTGCAATTGGTCGACCAGGGTCGGCATGGCTTCGGCCTGGCGCTGCATGACTTCGGCCTGGCGTTGCAGCAGCTTGAAGGATTCCTCGCGCTGGTAGCCTTGCGAGTACACCCGCAGCGTGGTCGCGGCCTTGCTGTCCAGCAGTTGCGCTGCGCGCACGCGTTCGCGGCGGCACAGGGCCGCCAGCAAGCCCAGCATGGCGGAGCTGGCGACACCGGCGATCGAGGTGCCGAAGGCGAAGCCCAGGCCCTTGACCGGCGCGGCGAGCGAGGCGCGGATGGCGGCCAGGTCGGTCGCGCTTTCCAGCGCGAGGCCGGTGCCGCGCAGGGTCACGACCATGCCCAGGAAGGTGCCCAGCATGCCTAGCAGCACCAGCAGGCCCACCAGATACGGCGTCAGCGCCGGTCCGGGCAGGCCCGCGCGCTCGCCTTCGATGCGCAGGCGCGCGGCGTTGCGCAGGCTGGGCGGCAACTGGTCCAGCCAGGATCCCAGGTTGCCGGGGGCGTCGGACAGGCCCGTCAGCGCGCGGGTCAGCGAGGACGTCGCCTGCTGATAGCGCAGCAGTTCGAGCGCGCCGCCCAGGTAACAGGCGCCTATCAGCAAGGTCACGGCCAGCGCCAGCGGATTGTTGCCCGCATAGCCCGCGCCGATCCAGCCCACGACGGCCAGACCCGCCAAGAAAACAACGAGATTAGTCAGATATTTGGACATAGTGTCCCGGTTAGCTGGCGCGAAGGGTGGCAAGCAACCCTTCGACCGGTTGTAAACGAACATCCAATTCGGCTAGCAGCACGCTGCGCATGTCTTTGCGGAACGTGTCCAGCCAGGCGCCTGGCGTTATCGATGCCTGCGCCGGCGCTATGCCTGCCTCGGCTTCGCCCTCAGCACCGGCTTCAGCCAATGCGGCAAGCTCGGTCAGCGCTGCGGCCTCGGCATCGCGCAGGCGGTTGAAATGGCCTTGGAGCAACTTCGGAATCACGCCGAAAAGCGCGCGTTCCTTGGGCAGCAGCGCGCGGTCCATGATGGCGTCGACCACCGCCAGACGTGTCATTTCGCCATTCTTGGCCGCAACCATGCCGCGCAGGCGGCTGCGCAGATTGCCGACGGCGGTTTCCATCGTGTGCTGCAACGACAGATAGCGCTGGCGAAAATTCGCGTAGTCGGCGTCGGCCTCGGCCAGCGCCGCCAACTGTTTGGCGGGAGCGTGGGCTTGCCCCGGCCCTGGCCGCTTGGCGGCCGTGGCCGCGGTGTCGCTGGCGATGGCGTCG
>NZ_DATCUY010000538.1:0-21976 GCF_036567245.1 Achromobacter sp.
GCCGCCGCCGCCGCAGGCGTGGCCAAGGTCCTGCTGGCCGACGCGCCGCAGCTGGCCGACGGCCTGGCCGAGAACGTCGCCGCCCAAGTGCTGGCCGTGGCCTCGGGCTACAGCCACATCCTGTTCCCGGCGACCGCCTCGGGCAAGAACGTGGCCCCGCGCGTGGCTGCCAAGCTGGACGTGGCGCAGATCTCCGACATCATCGGCGTGGAATCCGCCGATACCTTCCAGCGCCCGATCTACGCCGGCAACGCGATTGCCACGGTGCAGTCGGCCGACGCCGTCAAGGTCATCACCGTGCGCACCACCGGCTTTGACGCCGTGGCCGCGCAGGGCGGTTCCGCCGCGGTGGAAGAAATCGCCGCCGTCGCCGATTCGGGCCTGTCCACGTTTGTGGGCCGCGAAGTCGCCAAGAGCGACCGTCCGGAACTGGCCGGCGCGCGCGTCGTCGTCTCCGGCGGCCGCGGCCTGGGCAGCGCCGAGAACTTCAAGATCCTGGATCCTCTGGCCGACAAGCTGGGCGCAGCACTCGGCGCCTCGCGCGCCGCGGTCGACGCGGGCTACGCCCCTAACGACTGGCAAGTCGGCCAGACCGGCAAGATCGTCGCGCCGCAGCTGTACGTGGCGGTTGGTATCTCGGGCGCCATCCAGCATCTGGCCGGCATGAAGGATTCGAAGGTCATCGTGGCCATCAACAAGGATCCGGAAGCGCCGATCTTCGGCGTGGCCGATTATGGCCTGGTGGGCGATCTGTTCCAGGTCGTACCCGAACTGACCGGCGCGCTGTAAACCATACCGCGCTGTTGTATTGAAGGCCCGCCAGCTTTGCGCTGGCGGGCCTTTTTATTTGACGTCAGGATCACACAAGCTTTAATTTCAATATTCCAAATCTTTTGATTTCTCGAAAGATTCTGATAATGTGTTCCGCGCGCAGCTAGATACGCGCAAGTGCTCGACCTGTACAGAACGAAGGAGATTCGGGATGGAATGGTTCTTTGACACTCTGCGAAAATATCCGGAACTTGCGGTGTTCCTTACCCTCGGTCTTGGGTACTGGATAGGCGCCAAGAAGATTTTCGGATTCAATCTGGGAGCCGTGACTGGCACGCTGCTGGTAGGCGTGCTGGTGGGACAGCTCAATATCACGATCGCTCCCGTCCTCAAGCAGGTTTTCTTCCTGCTCTTCCTGTTTGGTCTGGGTTACGGCGTCGGACCGCAGTTCTTCCGCGGCATGAAAAGCGATGGCCTGCCGCAGGTCATCTTCGCCGTCATTCTGTGCGTGATCTGCCTGTTGGTGACGTGGGCGACAGCGGTGGGCTTCGGCTTCGATGCCGGCACCGGCGCAGGCCTGCTGTCCGGAGCGCAGACCATTTCCGCCGTCATGGGCGTGGCGACGGACACCATCAACGGCTTGAACATCGACGCCACCACCAAGAAGCAATGGATCGACAGCATTCCGGTCGCCTACGCGGTCTGCTATATCTTCGGCACGGTGGGCAGCGCCTGGTTGCTGGCCTCGCTGGGTCCGAAGCTGATGCGCGTGGACATCGTCAAGGAGTGCCAGGAATACGAAGCCAAGATGTCCGGCGGCGCCGACTCGATGGAACTGTCCGGCTACCGCAAGTTCATCGCGCGCGCCTACAAGCTGGACCGGCCGGATTTCGTCGGCAAGACCGTGGGAGAGCTGGAATCCCGCTTTGTCGAAGCGCGCGTGTTCGTGGAACGCATCCGGCGCGGCGACCAGATCCTCGACAGCGATGCCAAGACGGTGCTGCAGCAGGGCGACGTGCTGGGCGTGACCGGCAGGCATGACGCGCTGGTCACGCAGGCCGCCGGCATCATCGGCACCGAGGTCGAAGACCGAGACCTGATCAGCATGCCCGCCGAAGTCGTCGAGGTCGTGCTGACCAACAAGAACATCGCCGGCAAGACCATCAAGGAAATCGCGGATAGCGAAGCGGGCCGCGAGCTGGGACGCGGCGTATTCCTGCGCAAGGTTGTGCGCGGCGGCCACGACATGCCGATCAACTGGGGCCTGAAGCTCGACCGCGGCGACCGGCTGTTCGTGCTGGGCGCCAAGCGCGACGTCGAGCGCGTGGTCGGCAGGCTGGGCTATGTGGACCGCGCCACCAGCCAGACCGACATGGTCTTCGTCGGATTCGGCATCCTGCTGGGCGGCCTGTTCGGCTCTCTGGTGCTGACCGTGAGCGGCATTCCCGTGACTCTCTCGACCTCCGGCGGCGCGCTGATTTCCGGCTTGATATTCGGCTATCTGCGCTCGGTGCATCCGACCTTCGGCCGGGTGCCGGAACCGGTGCACTGGTTCCTGACATCCGTGGGGCTTACGACCTTTGTCGCGGTCGTGGGCATATCGTCCGGGCCAGGATTCGTCCAGGGTTTCCAGCAATTGGGAGCCAAGCTCTTCATCGCCGGCATCATCGCCACCAGCGTGCCGATGATCGTGGGCGTACTGCTCGCGCGGTATGTCTTCAAGTTCCATCCCGCCATCGCGCTGGGAGTCTGCGCCGGCGCCCGGACCACTACCGCGGCCATCGGCCAGATCACCGAAACGGCGAAGAGCCAGGTGCCCGCCCTGGGCTACACGGTGCCCTACGCCATCGGCAATACCCTGCTCATCATCTGGGGGATTGTCATCGTCATGCTCATGTCCTAGAAGGACGCCCCGCAAGCCCCACGGGCTCGCGGAGCGTTCAGCAAGCGCGCGCCGGCACCGCCGGCAGCGCCCGCCTAGCGCCTGTCACCACGCAAACCAGGAGTACTGAACAATGGCTTCCACCGCGCCTCTTACCGTCAGTCTGGCCTCGACCTTGAAAACCACCCGTTCGCGCCAGCGCGACCTGGAACAGCTTTCTCCGTTTGAACTGAAGGACTATCTGATCACGCTGGCCAAGGACAACCAGCAAACCGCCGCGCTCACCATGTTGAACGCCGGCCGCGGCAACCCGAACTGGATCGCCACCGAACCGCGCGACGCCTTCTTCCTGATGGGCCAATTCGCAATGAAGGAGGCGCGCCGCGTGCGCGACGAATCGATCCTGGCGGGCATGCCGGCCAGGAAGGGCTGCGCCGATCGTATGCGCAAGTTCCTGTCCAAGCACAAAGGCATGGACGGCTACGATTTTCTGGTTGGCGTGCTGGAATACGGGGTCAAGGTCAAAGGTTTTGATCCCGACGCATGGATCCATGAATTGACGGACAGCATCATCGGCGACAACTATCCCGTGCCGCCGCGCGCGCTGGTCCATCTTGAACAGATCGTGCACGATTACCTGATCAAGGAAATGTGCGACGGCCGTCCGCCCAAGGGCAAGTTCGACCTGTTCCCGGTCGAAGGCGGCACGGCGGCCATGTGCTACATCTTCGATTCGCTGATGCAGAACGGCTTGCTGAAGCAGGGCGACACCATTGCGCTGTTCCTGCCGACCTTCACACCCTACATCGAGATCGCGCATCTGGAGCGCTTCCAGTTCAAGATCGTGCCGATCAACGCCAGCAGCTTGCGGGCCGACGGTACCCATGACTGGCACTATCCGGCGTCCGAAATCGCCAAGCTGGAAAATCCCAAGATCAAGCTGGCGGTCACCGTCAATCCCAGCAACCCGCCGTCGGTGGCGTTCAACCCGGTCGAGATGAAGCAGATCGTGCGCCTGATCCGCAAGAACCCGGACCTGGTGCTGGTGACGGACGACGTGTACGGCACCTTCGTGCCGAACTTCCGCTCGCTGATGGCCGAGGTGCCGCACAACACGATCTGCGTGTATTCGTTCTCCAAGAATTTCGGCTGCACGGGATGGCGCCTGGGCGTGATCGCGACCCATGAAAAGAACACCATGGACCGCCGCATCGCCGAATTGCCCGCATCCTGGAAGCAGCGCTTGAACAAGCGCTACGGCGCCATGACGATGGAGCCCGAAAAGCTCAAGTTCATCGACCGGCTGGTGGCCGACAGCCGCAATGTCGCGCTGAACCACACCGCGGGCCTGTCCCTGCCCCAGCAGGTGCAGATGGGCTTTTTCGCGCTGTCGCACCTGATGGACCTGAAAGACTCCTACAAGCACCTGACGATGAAGATCGTGCGCGCGCGGCGCGATGCGCTGTGGCGCGGCCTGGGCATCCCCATGCCGCCCGAAGATCCGATGCGCGCCTGGTACTACGTCGAGCTGGATTTCATGGTCTGGGCCAAGATCACGTATGGCGACGCGTTCTGCAAGTACATGATGTCCAACTATGAGCCGGTCGACTTCCTGTTCCGCCTGGCGGAGAAGTCCGGCGTGGTGCTGATGGACGGCGGCGGTTTCGGCGGCCCGCCCTGGTCGATCCGTGTGTCGCTGGCGAACCTGGACGACGGCGATTACGCCAAGATCGGCAAGCACATGGTCGAAGCCGCGACCGAGTACGTCGAGGCGTGGAAGGCCGGCGAACTGGTGCGTTCGGGCCCGAAGGCGGGTAAGGGGCAGACGGTGAAGGCGCCTGCGGCCAAGCGCAAGGCGGCGGGTAAGACCGCGACTGCCAAGAAGGCGGTGAAGAAGGCAGTGAAGAAGGCCGGCACGGCGGTGAAGTCCGCCAAGAAGGCCGCGACGCGCAAGTAGGCAGGCCACGCAGCAACCTCCAGGGCGACATGACGACATGACTTGCACGGTCGGGTTTTTCAATAGCGTTCCCATCGCAGTGCTGTTCGTGACGGTGGGGTTGGGATACCTGATCGGCAAGCTCAAAGTCGGGCCGATCCAGCTGGGCGGAGTGTGCGGAACACTCATCGTCGCCCTGCTGATCGGCCAGACCGGTTGCCAGATGCGCGGCGACCTGAAGGAAGTCGCGTTCGCCCTGTTCATCTTCGCAATGGGGTATTCGGGCGGGCCGCAGTTCTTTGCCAACCTGAACCGCTCCAGCCTGCGGTACATCGCGCTGCCTCTCATCGAAGCCTTGCTGGTGCTGACGATCGTGCTGACAGCGGTGCCGCTGTTCGGCCTGGATGCAGGCACTGCGGCGGGCCTGGCGGCCGGCGCGGCCACCGAGTCGGCCGTGGTCGGCACTGCCGCCGAGGCGCTCAAGCATCTGGGCCTGGCGGATGCCGACGTTCAGCGGATGGAAGCCAATATCGCCACGGCCTACACGCTGACCTATCTGGTGGGTCTCATCAGCATCGTGTTTTTCACCAGCCAGATCGCGCCGGCGCTGCTGCGCATGAATCTGCGCGAAGCTTCCAAGGCGCTTGAGGAAAAGCTGGGCGTGGCGGCCGGCGACGGCGAGGAAGCGACCCTGTCCACGCTGCCGCGGCTGGTGGGACGCTCGCACGTGGTCAAGGACGCGGATGGCAAAAGCGTGGCCGAGGTCGAGGCCGCGCTTGGCGGGCGCACGGTCATCAGCCGCATCCTGCGCAATGGCGAGGCGGTGGACGCCACGCCGGACGACCTGCTGGCCACCGGCGACATCGTGGTGGTGCTGGGCTTGCGAGGCTTCGCGCTGCGCGCGAGCTCGGTCGTGGGACCCGAGATCCAGTTGCCGGAAGCGCATGCCGACGACCTGCAGCTCAGCGAACTGGCCGTCATCGTCAACAAGAAGGCCGTCAACGGCCATACCGTCGGCGAACTGGCGAAGCGACCGAACGCCCGCCGGGCGCGCGGCGTCTTCCTGCAATCCATCGTGCGCTCGGGCCATTCATTGCCGATTACGCTGTCCACCGTGGTGCAGTACGGCGACCTGGTCACGCTGGTCGGCGCCGAGCCTGAATTGTCCGAGGCTGGCGCGGCCCTGGGCAACGAGCTGCGGCGCAGCGGCGTGACCGACCTGGTGTTCCTGGCTTTCGGCATCCTCGTGGGCCTGATGATCGGCAGCCTGAGCGCGCGCCTCTGGGGCATTCCCGTGTCGCTGGGCAGCGGCGGCGGGGCGCTGGTCAGCGGCCTGGTCTGCGGTTGGATCAACGCCAAGCGGCCCGCGATCGGCCATATGCCGGACCATGCCGTGCAGTTGTTGAAGGACCTGGGGCTGGCGGTATTCGTGGCTTGCGTCGGCTTGTCGGCGGGGCCGGAGGCGATTGCGCTGATCCGGGAACACGGCGCGGTGCTGCCGCTCATAGGCCTGCTGGTTTCCTTGGGGCCGGCGTGCCTGTCGCTCTGGCTGGGCCACAAGATCCTGAAGATCGAGGGCCCTCTGCTGGTCGGCGCCATCGCGGGCCAGCATGTCAGCACCCCGGCCATCAGCGCCATCCTGACATCCAGCGGCAGTTCCGTGCCGCTACTCGGCTACACGGTGACGTATGCCATCGCCAACGTGCTGCTGCCGGTGCTGGGTCCCATCATTGTGTCGCTGGCGCATCATCTGGCTTAGCGCGAGCCCTGTCGTAGCAGCGCGCATCCCTGCCAGGTCTGATCGTCGATCAGGCGCTCTATTTCGTCCTTGCACAGATCGATGACCCGGCTTACCGCCGGCGTGGGAGGCAGGCTCTCGCTGGCGCAGAGCACCAGTTCACGCGACAGGGTTTCGTCCAGTGCGTGCGCCACGATCGATCCTTCCGCGATTTCAGGTTGAGCAGCCGAGGACGGCAGTATCGTGGCCGCCATTCCGCTGCGCACCGCCGGGACGAGGATCGCCGACGTACTCGCTTCGGCGAACAGATTGCAGGTCAGACCTGCCGTCAGAAAGGCATGGTCCAGGCGCGCGCGCAGCGTATTGGGGAGGCTGGGCAGGACCAGCGGCAAGGCGGCGAAGTCCGCAATGGCCAGGATACGGCGCGGCAGCGTCACGCTGGCGTGGGCCAGAAGGAACAGGCTTTCCCGCAGCAGCGGCGTGCGCAGCAGGCCCTGGATCGGTTGCTGGTCCGGCGACAAGGAAAAATCAATGCGCCCCTGCAGGACCAGCTTGGTCAGGTCCGCGCTGGGCACGTCGACGATTTCCAGCACCACCGAGGGCAGTTCCGCCTTGGCGCGGCGCATCAGCGGCAAGGCCAGCATGCGGGCGGTGCTGGAGGCCAGCCCGATCGATACCGTGCCGGTGACCTGATCCGTGGTCTTGGAGAGCAGGCTGCGGGTGCTGTCGACCTGGCGCAGAATGGTTTGCGCATGCCGGTACAGCAGCAGGCCTTCCGCGGTGGGCTGCGCGCCCTTGACGCCCCGCACCAGCAACGAGACGCCCAGGCTTTCCTCCAGCAGCGCCATCTGTTGGCTCAGCGCCGGCTGCGCGACGTGCAGGCTTGCGGCTGCGCGGGTCATGTTGCGCATTTCAACGACACGGACGAAGTACTTGAGTTGGCGCAGATTCATTGAATAAGAGAATCTTATGGATGGATCGGAAAATAGTATTTTCGGTGCTCTCGAGGTGCTGCCTAGAATGGGCCTCGCATCAAGGGAGAACGAAAATGAGTCTGCCGTTGGCAGGGTTGAAAGTGCTGGATCTGACCCGAGCGCTTTCCGGACCGTTCTGCACAATGATTCTCGGAGACCTGGGCGCTGAGGTCGTCAAGGTGGAGCCCATGCCGGCGGGCGAAATGGCGCGGCAATGGGGGCCCTTCGAAGAAGATATAAGTGTTTATTATCTTAGTGCCAACCGTAGCAAGCAAGGCATAGGCGTGGATTTCCGCAAGCCGGAAGGGTTGGCGCTGCTGCGGAGAATGGCCCTGGCGTCCGACATCGTGGTCGAGAACTTCAAGGTCGGAACCATGGATGCCATGGGCCTGGGCTACGAGGCGCTGGCGCAAGAACAGCCGGGGCTGATCATGGCGTCGATCTCCGGTTTCGGCAGCAAGGGGCCTGCACGGGAATGGGCTGGCTTTGACCAGGTCGCGCAAGGCTATTCCGGCTTCATGAGCCTGACCGGCTCGCCGGAGTCGGGGCCGATGCGAGTGGGCGTGGCCGTCGGCGACCTGACCGCGGGCATGTGGCTGGCGATAGGGATCCTGTCCGCCGTCGCGCAGCGTTCGTCGACCGGACGCGGGCAGCACGTGGAAACGTCGCTGCTGGCTGGACTCATGGCGCTGCTGAGCGTCCAGGGCCAGCGCTATCTCAGCAAGGGGGAAATCCCCGAACCCTGCGGCAACGTGCACCCGGTCATCGCGCCGTACGGCACCTTCGAGACCGCGGACGGGCCGCTCAATCTGGCGCCGGCGACCCAGGCGATGTGGGTCAAGCTCTGCGGCATACTCGGGCTCTCCCATCTGGTGTCCGACGAGCGCTTCCTCACGAACGCGGAGCGCATGCAGCACCGCTATGCGTTGAAGCAGGAGCTGGAGGCTGGCCTCAAGCGCAAGACGCGCATGGAATGGACCGCGCTGATGATCGAGGGCGGCATTCCCGCCGGACCCATCAATACCCTGGAGGACGTGTTCGCCGATGCGCAGGTGCAGGCCTGCGGACTGGTGCGCACCCTGGACCACCCGCTGCTGGGCGAGCTGCGGCAGGTGGACCTGCCCTTGGGGCTGAGCGCTGCGGGTACGGCAAGCCGTCGCGCCCCGCCCGTCTTCGGCCAGCACACGCGTGAAGTGTTCGCGCGCTACGGCATCGCGGATGCCGAGATCGATCGCCTGTTGGCGGACGGGGTGGCGCATCAGGCGGAGGTCTACGCATGACGGCGCCTTCCGATACGCCCAGCTTGTCCATCGACGGACACGTGGCCACCATCCGCCTGCAGAGGCCTGGCCATGCCAACCGGCTCGGTCCCCAGGATCTGGCTGTCCTCAGGGAGCACCTGGACCGGGTCAATACGGACGACGCGGTAAGGGTGCTGCGCTTCCGGTCCGAGGGCAAGTATTTCTGCAGCGGCTATGACATTTCGTCCCTGGCGTCGGACCAGGCGCCCAGCTCCCTCTATTTTGGCCAGACCATGGACCTGATCGAGGCGGCGCGGCCGGTGACGATCGCGGCGGTCCAGGGTGGAGCCTATGGCGGCGGCACCGACCTGTGCCTGGCCTGTGATTTCCGCATCGGCACACCGCAGGCGGATATGTTCATGCCGGCCACGAGGCTGGGCCTGCACTTCTACGCCGGCGGCATGTCGCGCTATGTGACGCGGCTCGGCCTGGACCAGGCCAAGCGGCTGTTCCTGACGGCGGAAAAGCTCCAGGCCGACGAAATGCTGCGCATCGGATTCCTGACCGAACTGGTGCCCGAGGAGACGCTGGCGGCCCGCCTGGATGCCCTGAGCGCGCAGATTGCGGCGATGGCCCCGATTCCGCTGTTCGGCGTGAAGTCGCATCTGAACCGCATCGCGCGGGGCGAACTCGATCTGGCCGGAATCGAGCAGGCGGTATTGGGTTCCGAGCGGTCCCGTGACCTGGCCGAAGGCGCGACGGCCTGGAAGGAGAAGCGCGCGCCGAACTTCACCGGCTGCTGACGCAGCCGGCGCATGAGCAGAGAGCCGCGCCACAAGCGGCTCCGATTCCATCAAAGGAGACACCGATGAAACCCGCTATTGCCGCCTGCGGCGCCGTGCTTGCCGCTGTTGCCACCTTGTCCGCCATGCCTGGAGGGGCGCAGGCCGCCGCTCCTTACCCCTCCAAGCCCTTGACGCTGGTGATCGGATTTCCGCCGGGCGGCGGGGCGGATCAGGTGGGCCGCGTCTATGCGAACGCGCTTGCCAGGCAGTTGAAGCAGCCGGTCGTCGTCGAAAACCGCCCTGGCGCAGGATCGACCATCGGCGCCAGCCTTGCCGCGCGCGCCGCCGCCGACGGCTACACGCTGTACCTCGGCAATTCCAGCGTCATGGGCAGCGACAGCGCGCTGTACAAGGTGGATTACACGCCGGACAGCTTCGTGCCCGTGGCGCAGCTCACCACCGGTCCCATGGTGCTGATTGCGAACGCCAAGCTGGGGCTGAAAGACGTGCAGGACCTGATCGACCGGGCCAAGAGCAAGCCGGGGTCCATCAACGTCGCGTCGTCCGGCAACGGCGTCATCACGCACCTGGCGGCGGTCGAGTTCATGACGCTCTCCGGGGTGAAGCTGATGCATATTCCCTTCAAGGGGGGGGCCGCGGCGGCGCAATCCGTGGCAGCGGGCGACACCGACGTCTCGTTCGCCACGGCGCCGTCGGCCAAGTCGGTGATCGACACCGGCAAGGTAGTGGCGCTGGCGGTCACGTCCGGCCAGCCTTCCCGGCTGCTCCCCTATCCCCCCATTTCGCAGACCGTGCCCGGCTATGACGTTTCCAACTGGTGGGGCATCTTTGCCCCCAAGGGTACGCCGCCGGAAGTGCTGGACACGCTGTTCAAGGCCAGCAATGCGGTGCTGGCCCTGTCCGACGTGCAGCAGGGCATGGCCGCAGGCTATGAAGAAGTGACGCCGTCCGCGTCCCTGGCCGCGTTCGGGGACTATGCCCGCAAGGAAGGAAGCAAGGGTTTAAGATTGGCCAAAGAAAGCCTAGAGACTGCCAATTGATGGAGACCCCATGCCCTACGTAACCCCGCTGCAGGACTTCCGCTTCGCCTTGAACGAGCTGGCCGGACTCGACGAAGTCCTGAAGCTCCCCGGCTTCGAAGAGGTCACGCCGGATCTGGTGGACGCCATCCTGGAAGAGAACGGGCGTTTCGTGGAACAGGCCGTGGCGCCGCTGAACGTGCCGGGCGACACGCAGCCGCCGGTATGGAAAGACGGTCACGTCACCACCACGCCGGGCTATGCGCAGGGTTTCAAGGACTACGCGGCGGGCGGCTGGCAGGGCTTGCAGCATCCCGTGGCCTGGGGCGGGCAGGGGTTGCCCAAGCTGGTCGCGGCGGCGCCGGGCGAGAACATCCAGGCCGCGAGCCTGGCGTTTTCCTTGTGTCCCATGCTGACGGACGGCGTGATCGAGGCCTTGCTCACCGTCGGATCGGAAGCGCAGCGCAAGCAGTACGTGCCGCAACTGATCGGCGGCAAGTGGACCGGCACCATGAACCTGACCGAGCCGCAGGCCGGCTCGGACCTGGCGCAGGTGGCGACGCGCGCGGTGAAGCAGGCTGACGGCAGCTACCGGCTGAGCGGCCAGAAGATCTTCATCACCTATGGCGACCATGATCTGGCCGAGAACATCATCCATCTGGTGCTGGCGCGCACGCCTGACGCGCCTGCCGGGGTGAAGGGCATTTCGCTGTTCATCGTGCCCAAGTTCCTGGTGCAGCCGGACGGTAGCCTCGGCAAGCGCAACGACGTCTGGTGCGCATCGCTGGAGCACAAGCTGGGCATCCACGGCAGCCCCACCGCCGTATTGCTGTACGGCTCGGGCAAGGGCGAAGTGGGCGACGGCGCCATCGGCTATCTGGTCGGCGAGCAGAACCGCGGCCTGGAATACATGTTCATCATGATGAACGCTGCCCGCTTTTCGGTGGGGCAACAGGGCATAGGCGTGTCGGAGCGGGCCTGCCAGCATGCGCTGGCCTATGCGCGCGACCGCGTGCAGGGGCGGGCGGTCGAAGGCTCGGCCGCTCCGGTGGCCATCGTGCGCCATCCCGACGTACAGCGCATGCTGATGACCATGAAGGCGCTGACGGAGGCGGCGCGCGCCGTGTCCTACGTGACCGCGGCCGCGCACGACAAGGGCACGCATCATCCGGACCCTGAGCAGCGCTCGCGCAACCGGGCCTTCTACGAATACATGGTACCCATCGTCAAGGGCTACTCGACCGAGACCGCGGTCGAGGTCGCGTCGCTGGGCCTGCAGGTGCATGGCGGCATGGGCTACATCGAGGAGACCGGGGCGGCGCAGTATTACCGCGACGCGCGCATCCTGCCCATCTACGAAGGCACCACCGCGATCCAGGCCAACGACCTGGTCAGCCGCAAGACGCAACGCGACGGCGGCGCCACCGCCCATGCCGCGATCGCGGCAATGCGGGAGACGCTGCGCGCGGTGGAGACCGAGGCGAAGCGCGCGTCCGCGGGTGAGCAGGAGGGACTGCGCCTGTTGCGCGATAACCTGGACAGCGCCATCCAGGCCTATGAGGCCGGCGTGGCCTTCATCTTGGAGCAATCGCCCGTCAACATCCGGGCGGTCTATTCCAGCAGCGTGCCCTATCTGATGCTGGCCGGCGTGGTGCACGGCGGCTGGCAGATGGCGCGGGCCGTGCTGGCCTGCCGGCGCCACCTGGCGGCCGGGTCCACCGATCCGTTCCACACGGGCAAGCTGGCGACCGGATTGTTCTACGGCGCCCATATCCTGCCGCGCGCGCTGGCCCTGTCGGCCGCCGTGCGCGCTGGCGTCGTCGCGGACGCTTGTGGAGCAGGGTTGAATATTGCATAAGGTTATATGACTTGCGTATTTCCTCGGCTAAAGGTTTGATGGAAGAATCGTTTCGTAGACGCTAAGCTGCGTCATGAAACGCTGTTCCTGCGCTGCCCGCTGCGGCGGGCGGCCAGTCCCCAACCTGCATCCGCACACAGGAGAGACCATGAGTCATCTACGCCTGGGCGACACCGCCCCTGATTTCGAACAGGAATCCTCGGCAGGCCCGATCCGCTTCCATGAATACCTGGGTAACAGCTGGGGTGTCCTTTTTTCGCACCCGGCCGATTTCACGCCCGTCTGCACCACCGAGCTGGGCTACACCGCCAAGCTGGCCGATGAATTCGCCAAGCGCAACGTGAAGGTGCTGGCCTTGTCGGTCGACGGCACCGATTCGCACACCAAGTGGATCGAGGACATCAACGACACGCAGTCCACCAAGGTCAACTTCCCGATCCTGGCCGACAAGGACCGCAAGGTGTCCGAGCTCTACGACATGATCCACCCGAACGCCAACGCCACGCTGACCGTGCGTTCGGTGTTCATCATCGACCCCAACAAGAAGGTGCGCCTGACCATCACGTATCCGGCCAGCACCGGCCGCAACTTCAACGAAATCCTGCGGGTCATCGATTCGCTGCAGCTGACCGACAGCCACAGCGTGGCCACGCCGGTGAACTGGGAAGACGGCGACGACGTGATCATCGTTCCGTCGCTGCAGGACGAGGCCGTGATCAAGCAGAAGTTCCCCAAGGGCTACAAGGCCGTGCGCCCCTATCTGCGCATCACACCGCAGCCGAATAAGTAAATTCGGAAACCACGGGGCTGGCCCCCGCGGGCAACCGCCGTCTTCCCCTTGGGGAGGCGGCGGTTTTTCATTGGAGCGCGCGCAAGGCCAGGGCAAATTTCCATTGCTGGGACAGCGATCCTATATGCCTGCGAGCGATGAGCAACCAAATAATGATTCGTTCCGTTCAGAACGCCCAGCCAGCACACTTGCTTCCACATTGCCGAACACAGGGAGCAAGGGATGTCTTTCAGGAAAGCCGGTTGGTTGGCCGCCTTGGCCGCAGTGACGATGTCGTTTGCCGCGATCGCGCCGGCACAGGCGCAGCAGAAGCAGACGCTCTTGAATGTCTCGTATGACCCGACCCGCGAACTGTATCGCGCCATCGACGACGCGTTCATCAAGCAATATAAGGAAAAGGCCAACGTCGACCTGACCATCCGCCAATCGCACGGCGGTTCCGGCCGCCAGGCGCGCTCCGTCATTGACGGCCTGGAAGCCGATGTGGTGACCCTGGCGCTGGCCTACGACATCGACGCCGTCGCCGACCGCGGGCTGCTGCCCGCCGATTGGCAGGCCCGCCTGCCGCAGAACAGCTCGCCCTATACCTCCACCATCGTGTTCCTGGTGCGCAAGGGTAATCCCAAGCAGATCAAGGACTGGGACGACCTGGTCAAGGACGGCGTGCAGGTCATCACGCCCAACCCCAAGACCTCGGGCGGGGCGCGCTGGAACTATCTGGCCGCCTGGGCCTATGCGCTGGAGAAGAACGGCGGCAGCGAGGAAAAGGCCCGCGCCTTCGTGGGCGACCTGCTCAAGCACGTGCCGGTGCTGGATACCGGTGCCCGCGGCGCCACCACCACCTTCGTGGAGCGCGGCGTGGGCGACGTGTTGCTGGCCTGGGAAAACGAGGCTTTCCTGGCGCTTGAAGAACTGGGTCCGGACAAGTTCGACATCGTGGTGCCGTCGCTGTCCATCCTGGCCGAACCGCCGGTCGCCGTGGTCGACAAGGTCGTGGACAAGAAGGGCACCCGCGCCGCGGCGCAGGCCTATCTGGAATTCCTCTACACGCCCGCCGCGCAGGAAATCATCGCCAGGAACTACTACCGGCCCATCGACAAGACCGTGGCGGCCAAGTACGAAAGCAAGTTCCCCAAGGTCAAGCTCGTGACCATCGACGACAAGATCTTCGGCGGCTGGCGCAAGGCGCAGAAGGATCACTTCAGCGACGGCGGCACCTTCGACCAGATCTATCTGCCGCAAAAGAAATAAGCACCTGACGATCGGACGATGGCCATGACTACAGCCTCGAACCCGGCGGCAAGCGGCGCGCAAGCGCCTTTTGCCTTTCGGCGCAACAGCCCGGGCGTGCTGCCCGGATTCGGCATCTCGATGGGCTACGCGGTGCTGTACCTGAGCGTGCTCGTGCTCATCCCGCTGGCGGCCTTGCCGATCAAGAGCGCGGGGCTGGGCTGGCAGGGCTTCTGGGACGCGGTGACCGCCCCGCGCGTCGTTGCCTCGTACCAGCTGACCTTCGGCGCGTCGCTGATCGCGGCACTGGTGAACCTGGTGTTCGGCACGGTGGTGGCCTGGGTGCTGGTGCGCTATCGCTTCCCGGGCAAGAAGATCCTGGACGCGTTGGTGGACCTGCCGTTCGCGCTGCCCACGGCCGTGGCGGGCATTGCGCTGACCTCGCTGTATTCGCAGAAGGGCTGGCTGGGCGGACCCTTGGCCGAGTGGTTCGGCTGGAAGGTGGCCTTCACGCCGTTGGGCATCGTCATTGCGCTGATCTTCATCGGCGTGCCATTCGTGGTGCGCACGGTGCAACCGGTGCTGGAAGACGTGGAGCGCGAGATCGAGGAAGCCGCGGCCAGTCTGGGCGCCAACCGCTGGCAGACCATACGCCGAGTGCTGCTGCCCATCATCATGCCGGCCTTGATGACCGGCTTCGCGCTGGCCTTTGCACGCGCGGTGGGCGAGTACGGCTCAGTGGTCTTCATCGCGGGCAACATGCCGATGGTGTCCGAGATCACGCCGCTCCTGATCATCGCCAAGCTCGAGGAATTCGACTACGCCGGCGCCGCCGCCATTGCCACGGTGATGCTGGTGCTGTCCTTTGCGCTGTTGCTCGTCATCAATCTGCTGCAGGGCTGGCAGGCCCGCCGCAACCTCGGGAGGCTCGCATGAGCGCCGCGGACCGTCCCGCCCATCTGACCGAGCCGCGCTGGGTGCGCGGCGTGCTGCTCTTCATCGCGCTGGGATTCCTGGCGCTGTTCCTGCTGGTGCCGTTGGCGGCGGTGTTCGCCGAGGCCTTCAAGAAGGGCTGGCAGCTGTACCTGGACGCCATCGTCGAACCCGACGCGCTGGCCGCCATCCGTCTGACGCTGCTGGTTGCGGCGATTGCGCTGCCGCTGAACCTGGTGTTCGGCGTGGCCGCGGCCTGGGCGATCACCAAATTCCAGTTCCGCGGCAAGCAGTTCCTGATCACCTTGATCGACCTGCCGTTCTCGGTGTCGCCGGTGGTGGCCGGGTTGGTCTTCGTGCTGCTGTTCGGCACCCAGGGCTGGTTCGGCGGCTGGCTGCAGGAGCACGACATCAAGATCGTCTACGCCGTGCCGGGCATCGTGCTGGCCTCGCTCTTCGTGACCTTTCCGTTCGTGGCGCGCGAGCTGATCCCGCTGATGCAGGCGCAGGGCAGCGAGGAAGAGCAGGCCGCGCTGACCCTGGGCGCGAGCGGCTGGCAGATCTTCTGGCGCGTGACGCTGCCGAACATCAAATGGGGCCTGCTGTACGGCGCCATCCTGTGCAACGCGCGGGCCATGGGTGAATTCGGTGCGGTGTCGGTGGTGTCCGGGCAGATCCGCGGCCTGACCAACACCATGACGCTGCACGTCGAGATTCTCTACAACGAATACCAGTATTCCGCGGCGTTCGCCGTGGCGTCGTTGCTGGCCCTCCTGGCGCTGGTGACGCTGGTGGCCAAGAACGTCGTCGAGTGGCGCAACGCGCGCTTTCAGCAGGCCGCCGACCAGCCGGTCGAGTACCCCGGCCAGCCGGCCGCCATCAAGCCGGCCCTGGCCTGACGCGACGGCCTGCAAGGAGACCAAGCATGAGTATCGAAGTCCGCAATCTATCCAAGCGCTTCGGCCAGTTCCGCGCGCTGAACGATGTTTCGCTGCATATTGAAACCGGCGAGCTGGTCGCGCTGCTGGGGCCTTCCGGCTGCGGCAAGACGACGTTGCTGCGCATCATCGCGGGGCTGGAGTCGGCTGATTCCGGCAGCGTGCTGTTCGCCGGCGAAGACGCCACCGCGGTGGACGTGCGCCAGCGTCAGGTCGGTTTCGTGTTCCAGCACTATGCGTTGTTCAAACACATGACGGTGTTCGAGAACGTGGCCTTCGGCCTGCGCGTCAAGCACCGTTCGCAGCGCCCCTCCGAAGACGTGATCCAGCGCAAGGTGCACGACTTGCTGGGGCTGGTGCAGCTGGACTGGCTGGCGGACCGCTATCCGGCGCAACTCTCCGGCGGCCAGCGCCAGCGCATCGCCCTGGCGCGCGCGCTGGCCGTGGAACCGCGGGTGCTGCTGCTGGACGAACCCTTCGGCGCGCTGGACGCGAAGGTGCGTAAGGAACTGCGGCGCTGGCTGCGCCGACTGCACGACGAGCTGCACGTGGCCAGCGTGTTTGTCACCCATGACCAGGAAGAAGCGCTGGAAGTGTCCGACCGCGTGGTGCTGATGAATTCGGGCCGCATCGAGCAGGTCGGCACGCCGCGCGAGGTCTGGGAAGAACCGGCCACGCCCTTTGTCTACGGCTTCCTGGGCGACGTCAACCAGCTGCAGGGCTTTGCCACGCGCGGCGTCTGGAGCGGCGCAGGCCTGTCCTTGCCCGCGCCGGAGTTGGCCCAGGCCGAAGCCCAGCGCGCCACCGCCTACGTGCGGCCGCACGAGTTCGACGTCGAGCGCTATCGCGCTGGCGCGGACGGCATTCCCGTGCGCCTGGCGCACGCCTTCCTCGCCGGTCCCAGCGCCTACCTGGAGCTGGCCAGCGAGGATTCCGACGCCATCATCGAAGCCGAGGTGCCCGAGTCCCTGTACCGGGAGCTGGGACTGCGCGATGGCGAAATCCTGTTGGCGCGTCCGCGGCGGGCGCGCATTTTCGCGGCGCAATCATGAGCACCACCGATCTCTCCCTTGACTTGGACGCAGCCCTTGCGGCGCGTTGGCGCGACCTGGGCGCGCGCCTGACCGAGGTCCAGCGGCGTTATCCGGACGCCGCGCTGGCCTCCTCGCTGGCGGCCGAGGACATGTTGCTGACGCATGCCATCTACAGCGCCGGCCTGGACCTGGAGGTCTTCACGCTGGACACGGGCCGGCTGCATGCCGAGACTTTAGGCGTGCTGGACGCCGTGCGCGAGCGCTATGGCCGCGAGGTCACCGTGTACCGGCCGATCGCGGCCGCGGTCGAGCAGCACGTCGCGGAGCACGGCGCCTATGCCTTCTATGAAAGCGTGGAACTGCGCAAGGCCTGTTGCCAGATTCGCAAGGTCGAGCCGCTCAAACGCGCGCTCGCGGGACGTGGCGCCTGGATCACCGGGCAGCGCCGGGAGCAATCCACCACCCGCGGCGAATTGCCGCTGGAAGAGGACGACAGCACGTTCGGCCTCTACAAGTTCAACCCGCTGGCGGAATGGAGCGAGGACGAGGTCTGGTCCGCCATCCGCGCCCTGGGCATTCCCTACAACCCGCTGCATAACCAGGGCTACCCATCCATAGGCTGCGAACCCTGTACGCGTGCCATCCGTCCGGGCGAGGACCTCAGGGCAGGGCGCTGGTGGTGGGAGTCGTCGGACTCCAAGGAATGCGGCCTGCATGCGGGCAACCGGGTCATCAGCATCGCGGCGCGCGCCGAGTGATGCGGTCCACGAATTCGAAATCTGTTTTAGGGGAAGTGCATATGTCTGCTGTGATCCAACGCAGCCACCTGGATTGGCTGGAATCGGAAGCCATCTTCATTCTGCGCGAGGTGGCCGCCGAAAGTGAGAAACCTGTGCTGCTGTTCTCGGGCGGCAAGGATTCCGTGGTGCTGCTGCGCCTGGCCGAGAAGGCCTTCCGGCCGGGACGCTTTCCGTTCCCGCTGATGCACATCGATACCGGCCACAACTTCGACGAAGTGATCGCCTTCCGCGACGCGCGCGCCGCTGAACTGGGCGAGACCCTGATCGTGCGCAGCGTCGAGGATTCGATCGCGCGCGGCAGCGTGGTGTTGCGCCGCGAAACCGATTCGCGCAATGCCGCCCAGGCGGTCACGTTGCTGGAGGCGATCGAGGAGTTCGGTTTTGACGCCTGCATCGGCGGCGCCCGCCGCGACGAGGAAAAGGCCCGCGCCAAGGAACGCATCTTTTCGTTCCGGGACGAATTCGGAAAATGGGATCCGAAGGCCCAGCGCCCGGAACTCTGGAACCTGTTCAACACCCGCGTGCACCGCGGCGAGAACATGCGCGTCTTCCCGATCTCCAACTGGACCGAGCTGGACGTCTGGCAGTACATCCAGCGCGAGCAGCTGGCGCTGCCGTCCATCTACTACAGCCATGAGCGCGAGGTCGTGCGCCGCAAGGGCCTGCTGGTGCCGGTCACCCGACTGACGCCGCCGCAGGAGAGCGAACAGGTCGAACGCCTGCAGGTGCGCTTTCGCACGGTGGGCGACATCTCCTGCACCTGCCCGGTGGCGTCCGACGCCGCCGACACCATGGCCATCATCGCCGAGACCGCGGTGACCGACATTACCGAGCGCGGCGCCACGCGCATGGACGACCAGACTTCCGAGGCCTCGATGGAGCGCCGCAAGAAGGAAGGCTATTTCTGATCGCATGAAACGCCGGCATGCGCCGGCGACCAGGGACGCACATGAACGCACTAAACGATTCTTTTCTTTCCGGCGCCGACACGGGCGTGCTGCGCCTGATCACCGCGGGTTCGGTGGACGACGGCAAGTCCACGCTGATCGGCCGCCTGCTGTATGACAGCAAGGGCGTGTTCGCCGACCAGCTGGACGCAATCTCGCGCGCCAAGCACAAGCGCGTGGCGGGCGACGGCATCGACTTCTCATTGCTGACCGACGGCCTGGAGGCCGAGCGCGAGCAGGGCATTACCATCGACGTGGCCTATCGCTATTTCTCGACGCCGGCGCGCAAGTTCATCATCGCCGATGCCCCGGGGCATGAGCAGTACACGCGCAATATGGTCACGGGCGCGTCGACCGCGGACGTGGCCGTCATCCTGATCGACGCCACCCGTGCGGCCGACGGCGTGCTGCTGCCGCAGACCAAGCGGCACAGCACCATCGCGCGCCTCTTGGGCATCCGCCACATCGTGGTGGCGGTCAACAAGATGGACCTGGTTGAGTGGGACCGCGCCGTGTTCGAGCGCATCCGCGACGCCTATGCCGACCTGGCGGGCAAGCTGGGCATCGAGCACTTCGATGCGCTGCCGCTGTCGGCGCTGAACGGCGACAACGTCGTCACGCTGTCGCCGCGGACGCCGTGGTACGACGGGCAGCCCTTGCTTGCCCTGCTGGAATCGCTGGACCTGGCGAGCGACGGACGCGCCTTGCCGCTGCGCTTTCCGGTGCAATGGGTGGCGCGCCATGACGGCAACCGCAAGGAAGATTTCCGCGGCTACGCTGGCCGCGTCGCGAGCGGCGTGCTGCGTCCCGGCGACGAGATCACGGTGCAGCCTTCGGGCGTGACGGCGGTCGTGCGCGAAGTGCGCGCCTTCGACCGCGCGCTGGATGAAGCGGTGGCGGGCGACTCGATCACGCTGGTGCTGGACCGCGACGTGGACGTGTCGCGCGGCGACGTGATCGTGCATGCGTCGGCGCCGGCGCAGGTCGCGCGCGAGTTCGAAGCGGAGTTGTGCTGGCTCGATGCGCAGGCCTTGAATCCGGCGCGCAAGTATCTGCTGAAGTCGGGCACGCGCCTGACCTCGGCGAAGATACGCGCGGTGCTGTCGCATCGCGACATCCACGAACTGCAGGAAGTGGGGAACACCGAAGGCACGCTGCGCATGAACGACATCGGACGCGTGACGCTCACCACGCGCGAGTCGCTGGCGGTCGATCGGTACGCCGATGTGCCTGCGACGGGCGCCTTCATCCTGATCGACGAGGCCACGCACCAGACTGCGGCGGCCGGCATGTTGCGCTAGCCGGCAAGAGGCCGGAAAACAACGAATTTCCGGCCTCCAAAATTCTGTTGTTTTCTTGCTAAATCCAATGCTGCTGCGGGTTTCCGGGCGATCTCGCCTGGTGAAATCGATTTGTCCGGACGGCGTCGGCGTCTTGCGGTAAAGTGGGGTTGTCTTACGAAAAGGCTTTTGGTGCTTGTCAAAACCACTGTGTTTTTGTACAGTAGTTTTCATGGCACGCACCGATCATTCTTTTCCCGCCGGTTCTGGGTCCCCGGCTGCCGCCCCCGCCGCCTTGCGCGGTCGGGGTGCGGTTACTAATGTTCGGCATCGCTTTCAGCGCGATGACCGCGTGCAGGTCGACGACGGCTGGGTCTCCTCCGGTCTGCCCGCTGACTTCGTAGAATCCGTCCCCGATAATTTTCCCGACACCGCGTCCGGCGAGCAAGCCGCCGCGCGCGTCATTCCCATCCTGCCGGACGCGCGCCTCGAGCCCGCCGCCCCCAAGACCACGGTCACCGCCGAAGAGGCGCGCAAGATGCTGTCGCGTAACGATTCGCCGGACATCCCCTTCGATGTCGCGATCAATCCGTACCGGGGCTGCGAGCATGGCTGTGTCTATTGTTATGCCCGGCCCACCCATTCCTATCTGGGCCTGTCGCCCGGGCTGGATTTTGAAACCCGGCTGGTGGCCAAGGCCAATGCGGTGCAGGCCCTGCGTACCGAACTCGCCCGGCCCGGCTACAAGCCGTCTCCCATCAACATCGGTTCCGCCACGGACGCCTACCAGCCCATCGAACGCGAATGGCGCCTGACCCGCGGCCTCCTGGAACTGATGCTGGAAACCCGCCATCCGCTCACCATTGTCACCAAGAACGCGCTGGTCGCCCGCGACCTGGACCTGTTGGCCGCGCTGGCCGAGCAAAAACTGGTGGTGGTGTACATGAGCATCACCACGCTGGACGCCGGCATGGCCCGCACGCTGGAGCCGCGCGCCGCTGCGCCTTGGCGCCGGCTGGAAGCCGTGCGCAGCCTGACCGACGCCGGCGTGCCGGTGGGCGTGCTGGTGGCGCCCATCATCCCGTTCATCAACGACGAGTCCATGGAACACATCCTCCAGGAGTCCAAGGCGGCTGGCGCGCACTACGCCAGCTATACCGTCTTGCGCCTGCCCTGGGAGGTCAAGACACTGTTCGAAGATTGGCTCAACGCCCACTTTCCGGATCGGGCCCAGCGTGTGCTGCATCGCATCGAAGACCTGCGCAATGGCCGCCGCAACGACCCCAATTTCGGATCGCGCATGCGCGGAACCGGCGTCTGGGCCGATCTGTTGCGCCAGCGCTTCACCCTCGCCACGCGCAAGCTGGGTTTGAACCGTCATCGCCTGGCACTGGACTGCGACCGTTTCCTGCCTCCCGCCGCGCCTGCCGCGAAGGAGGCCGATTTCCTATCCCCGGTTGGCGCGCAAGCGTCTTCAGGGGTCCCTTTTTCCGCCGTATCGCCCGCAGCCAGCGGCGCGCACGGGCGCGCAGCGCGCCAGTTGCAAGCCATGGCTGCAGGCCAGTTGTCATTGTTCGATTGACCGCCGGCTGCCGCCGCGCATGCCTGCCGGGGGGCCATGCCCTGGCGCTGGACCGTCTTTGCTAGGAGTTCCCATGAACACCGCTGATATTTCCGTCTTGTCGGACGACCTCGTCGTCACGCTGAACCCGCTGCGCCGCGGCTCGTACCGCGCTCGCGCCTGGTGCGCCAGGGTGGCTGGCATGGCAATGCCCTGGAATGCGCCTGCGGCCGACGTC
>NZ_DATCUY010000539.1:0-3758 GCF_036567245.1 Achromobacter sp.
GCGGTCTCGGCGGAGTAGGCGTCGCCCGCCAGCAGCAGCGCCACCCGCGCCACCAGCGCGGGCGGATCCTGCGCCAGCGCGATCTCGGCGGTGTAGGGGGTCTGCAGATCCTCCCAGCCCCGGTCCACATAGATGGCCAGGAAGTTCAGGTAGCCGGCGATGCTGGTCTCGTCGGTGATCTGCAGCTCCGGCGCCACCAGATGCTGGCGCGCCAGCTCCGTCACGGGCGGCACGTAGCGCGGGCGGAAGAAATTGAAGACGCTGGCCGAACGCATCGGGCTCTGGGCCAGGCGGATCGTGTTGTCGGTGGTGTCCGGCATGGCCCAGGCGCCGTTGTTGGAGGTGGCGCCGAACGCGCGCGCCCAGGCCGCAAAGCGCACGATGGGTTCGCGCACCTTGCCCCAGCCGGGCGCGGCCAGGTCGGGATTGCGCGCCTCGGGGTCTAGCAGAATGGCGCGCACCACGGCCTTCAAGTTGCCGCGCGTGCCAGTGCCGTCGTCGTCGAAGATGGCGGACACGCGCGCCACATAGGCGCGGCTGGGGTTGCTGGTGACCAGCCGCTGGATGAGCTGCGTGCCGATGAACGGGCCCACGTTGGGATGAACGCAGATGACTTCCATGGCGCGCTTGAGCGACAGATGGCCGTCGGTGCCGGCCGGCACTACCGCGCCCAGGAAGCGCTTTTCGGCCAGCGAATGCAGCGCGTTGTTCAGGGCCATGGGGCGGCGGTGAAACTCCACGTCGGTTTCCGGACCGTTGATGTCCCAGCCGGTGAAGACCTTGGCCAGGCCCTGCACGTCTGCGTTGGAATAGGTTTCCACCGGCGCGCCGTTCACCATCCTGACGGACCCGTCCGGTTCCAGTTCCAGCAGGCCGATGCTGAACAGTTGCATGACCTCGCGGGCATAGTTCTCGTCGGGATGGCGGCCGGTCTTGGGATCTTCCTTGCGGTTGCCGCGATAGGTCAGCATGCAGCCCATCGACAGGTTGCGGGTGACGGCGGTCAGCAGCTGCTGATAGTTGCCCAGGGCATGTTCGGCCAGCAGGTCCATGAAACCCGCAGCGCCGAACAGCGGCCAGGACGCGGTGATGGACGATACGCCCACCACGAAGATCTCGGACAGCGCGAACGCCACCCGCGTGCGCACCTGGTCCGGCGCGGCGATGAACTTGCGCCACAGCGTGGATTCCAGGGGGGCGTTGATGCCGTTGCCCTTGAACGCCTCGGTGTTCTTTTTCTGTTGCAGCAGCCAGTCGAAGTGGGTCTGCGATGGCGGCAGTGCCAGCTGCGCGTCCAGCCAGGCGGCGTAGCCGTCGCGCACCACCGCTTCGATGTCGGCGGGCGTGGGGCCGAACGTCGCCTGCGCCAGGAAGCGCGAGGCCTGGCCCGGGGTGGGTTTTGCGGGGGAGAGATCGGCGGACTGCGGCGCAGCCGCTGACGGCGTAGCGGACATGCGCAGGCACCTCGTCGAATGCGAAAACCTACGGTACTGAAGCCCCGGGCGGGCTTCAATACCGTCATTCGGACGAGGGACTAGTCCAAAAGAATGGGATTCAGACCGAACGCGTGATGCCGCCGTCGATGCGGATGTTCTGGCCGGTGATGTAGGACGATGCGTCGGAAGCCAGGAAGGCGATCAGGTCCGCGACTTCTTCGGCGGTGCCGTAGCGGCCCATCGGGATACGCGTACGGCGGTCTTCCTTTTCGGGCAGGCTGTCGATGAAGCCCGGCAGCACGTTGTTCATCCGCACATTGTGTTCGGCGTATTCGTCGGCGAACACCTTGGTGAAGGCGGCCAGCCCGGCGCGGAACACGCCGGACGTGGGGAAGAGCGCTTCCGGCTCGAAGGTGGCGTAGGTGGAAATATTGACGATGGCGCCGGATTTCTGCTGCTTCATCACCGGCGCGACCAGGCGCGCGATGCGCACCACGTTCAGCAGGTAGTACTCCATGCCCAGGTGCCAGTCGTCGTCGCTGATCTCCAGCAGCGGGCCCTTGGGGCCGTGGCCGGCGCTGTTGACCACGGCGTCGATCCTGCCCCATTTCTGCCGGGTGGCGTCCACCAGCCGCGCCAGGTCCTCGGGCGAGCGGTTGGACCCCGTGATGCCCAGGCCGCCCAGTTCCTGCGCCAGGGTCTCGCCCTTGCCGGAGGAAGACAGGATGGCCACGCGCCAGCCGTCGGCCGCCAGTTTGCGCGCCGCCGCCGCGCCCATGCCGCTGCCGCCGGCGGTGACGATCGCCACTTTTTCCGTGCTCATGCTCACTCCTGGTCTTGAATCATTGGGGAGCGGCCATTGTAGAAGCGGGACCGACCCGCCACACCACATTGCCGACGTCGTCCGCCACCAGCAGGCCGCCCTGGCGGTCTATGGCCACCCCTACCGGCCGCCCCTGGGCTTCGCCGCTTTCGTTCAGGAAGCCCGTCAGCACGTCGCGCGCGGCGCCATCCGGCCGGCCGTCGCGGAAGGGCACGAAGATGACCTTGTAGCCGCTGCGCGGATCGCGGTTCCAGGAACCGTGCTGGCCCACGAACATGCCTTCCGTGTACGGCGCGGGCAGCTTGGAGCCGCCCGACCAGGCCAGCCCCAGCGAGGCGGTGTGCGGACCGAGCGCGTAGTCGGGCACGATGGCGCGCGCCACCAGGTCCGGGCGCGGCGGCTGCACCCGGGTGTCGACGTGTTGGCCGAAGTAGCTGTAAGGCCAGCCATAGAAGCCGCCGTCGCGCACCGAGGTCATGTAGTCGGGCACCAGGTCGCTGCCCAGTTCGTCGCGCTCGTTGACCGAGGTCCATAGCGTCTTGCCGTCAGGCGCCCAGGCCATGCCTACCGGGTTGCGCAGGCCGGTGGCATACAGGCGCTTGTTGCCGCTGGCCACGTCGATCTCCCAGATGGCGGCGCGGCCCTCTTCGATGTCCATGCCGTTTTCGCCGACGTTGCTGTTGGAGCCCACCGACACGTAAAGCTTGCTGCCGTCGGGGCTGGCCAGCAGGTTCTTGGTCCAGTGATGGTTGATGCCGGCCGGCAGGTCGGTGACCTTCACGCCAGCGGCGCTGATCCGCTGCTGCCCCGTCTCATAGGGGAAGCGGACCACGGCGTCGGCATTGGCCACGTAGAGCTGATTGCCGATCAAGGCCATGCCGAACGGCGAATTCAGGCCCTCGAGCAGCACGCTGCGGGTGTCGGCGACGCCGTCGTGATTGCTGTCGCGCAGCAGGGTGATGCGGTTGGCGCTGTCGGTCCTGGCGCCGGCGCGTTTCATCACCAGGCCCGCGACCCAGCCCTTGAAGCCGCCGGAGGCCGATTCGGGCTTGGGCGGCGCATTGGTCTCGGCCACCAGCACGTCGCCGTTGGGCAGCACATACAGCCAGCGCGGATGGTCCAGGCCGCTGGCGAATTCGGTCACCGCCATGCCATTGGCGGCCGCGGGATGCGCGCCCGCGGGCCAGCCTATGGCCTTGGCCGTCTTCACGGTGGGTATGGTGGTGGGATTGGGGGCGGGCAGCTGGGGCGAAGGGCCCATGCCGGCCTCGACCGGCAGCGTGGCCATTTCGCCGCAGGCGTTGAGGGTGGCGACGGCCATCGCGGCGGCCAGCAGGAGGCGTGGTGTGGGCATGATGCATGCTCCGGGGGCGGTGAGGTCCATCATACGCTTGGGCCTGCGCCGGGCCGGGACGATCAGCGCATCTCGAACGCTTCCTGATGCCAGCGCACGCGCGCGCCGCCCAGCTTGCGCAGGCCGCGCCTGAGCGCATCCGCCA
>NZ_DATCUY010000540.1:0-1860 GCF_036567245.1 Achromobacter sp.
GGCCGCCAGGCGGACTGGCAGCCAGTTCGGCGGCCGCCTGCGGGCCGCAGTAGAGAGCCAGCACGTCGGCGTCGCCCGGCCAGGCCTGCGCGCCGGTCAGGTCCACGCCCGGCATACCCTGCGTGGACAGGCCGCAAAGAATATAGGGGCCGCAATAGGAAAACGAGCTGTTCCAGCGCGCGCCCGGCGGCATGTGCGGCCCCTTGGAGGTTTCGATCCAGTGCGGCGGCATGGCCGGCTCACGCCGCGCCAGCTCCGCGGCCAGCCAATCCCTGGCGGCCTGCCGCTGCGCCTGCCGGGGCGCAGCCAGGTGTAACAGCCACATCTCGACCAGCGCGCCCTCCCCGGTCAGTCTCAGCGCCGCGGTCACCGCTGCGTCCAAGGCGTGGCCGGGCTGCCGATCCAGGCCTGGCCCGCTGGAATGGACTCGCCCTTGAGCACCAGCGTCAGCGGACCGAGACGCGCGCCGGCTTCGACCCGGGTGTCGTACAGGATGGTGCTGCGCGGCCCCACATTGACAGCGCCGCCGATGCGGACCAGGCCGATCTTCATCACCCGGTCTTCGAACAGATGGGTCTGCGGACCGGACCAGGCGTGCAGCACCGCGTCATCTCCAATCGACACGCAGTCGTACTCGGTGATGTCGGTTGTATCCATGAAGACGCGCTTGCCGATGCGGGCGCCCATGCAACGCAAGGCCAGCGGCAGCCAGGGCGTCGCCCGCAGGAAGTTGAAGAAATTCGGCACCGCGATGGATTCATACAGGCTGGTGACCGCTTCGCTCTTCCAGACGAAGGGTGTCCACATCGGCTCGGCGCGCGGCCGGTAGCGGCCGATCAGCGTCCATTTCAACGCCACCAGGAACAGGAAGGCGCCGACGCCGTACAGCACGCCGGCCAGCATCAGTTCGTCGAAGGCGGAGACGAACCCTTCGCGCGCAGCCATGGGAATGACCTTCATCACGGTCAGGTAGCCCACCGCGATCACCACGGCCAGCGGCAGGATCATCCGCATGCCCTCGACGCTGCCTCGCAGGATCTTGCGGCCCAGGCTGGGATGGAAAGTCAGGTGCGCCGGGAAGCCCGCGGTCTGCTCGCGCGCGGGCAGCGCCAACGGCGGGTTGCCCAGCCAGGTCTGGCCGCTGGCCATGCGGGCGTTGGCCGGCGCCCGGCTCTGCACGCCGATCAACACGTCGTCGGGCAGCACCGAGCCGTCCGGCACGTAGGCGCCATTGCCGACGAAACTGCGGTTGCCGATGACCGTGGGTCTCATGGTCATCCAGCCGCCGTCGATTTCCTCGTCGCCCAGCATGACGCCGTCGGCGATGAAGCTGTCGCGGCCCAGGGTCAGCATATCGGGCACCACGCCCATGGCGGTGGAGATTTCCGTGCCGCGCCCGACCTTGGCGCCCAGCAGGCGGTACCAGTTTCCGGCATAGATCGATGCGTACAGACCGTGCAGCACGCTAAGGCTTGACTCCTGGATCTGGTTGGTCAGCCAGCGCCGCAGATAGATCTGTCCATACACGGGCCAGCGGCCGCTGGCCAAGCGGGGCAGCAGCGTCCAGCGCAGCAGCGCGGACACCAGCACCGTCAGCATCAGCAGCAAGGCGCTGGCGGGCAAGGCCAGCAGCAGATAGCTCAGGAAGGCTTGGGGCCAGGGCACGCGCGCGCCCATCAGGTCCAGCCAGCGCGCGTCGATCCAGTCGATCAGCACGAAGCTGGGGAACACCGGCATGAAGAACAGCGCGGCGATCAGGGTGCCGCCGCCCGCGTAGGCCACGCAGTCCAGCCGGCTCCAGATGCCCTGGCGCCGGGGTCGCGGTGGCAGTTCGGGAGCGCGGGCCTGCGGATCGTGCCG
>NZ_DATCUY010000541.1:0-2543 GCF_036567245.1 Achromobacter sp.
GATCGCGCCAGCGGGCGGACCGCCGGCCCTGGGCCGCGCGCCGCCCGCACAAACCAAAGGCTTGCTCAGGCCTTGGCCGCCCCACCCGCGCGCCCGCGCAGGTTGTAGGTCTTCTTGCTGCCCACGTGCTTGCGGATGAGCGACTCGGCAAGCTCGCCATCGCGCCGCATCAGCGCCTGCACGAAGGCCTCATGGTCGGCCACCGCCGCCGTCCATTCGTCGATATCGAAGTTCGACTTGTAGCGCAGCGCCTGCACCTGCAGGTTCAGCCTGTCATAGGAATGCGTAAGCGCCGGGTTGTGGGCGGCGCGATTGATGGCGATGTGCGTGCCCATGCTGGCCGCGAAATACGCGCGGATGTCACGCTGCTGATACCCGAGCAGCATCTGCGCGTGCAGTTGCGCGATGTGCGCCAGTTCCGCGTCCGTCGCACGCTCGGCGGCGCTGCGCACGGCCAGCCCCTCCAACACCGACAGCACATCGAAGATGTTCTCGACATCATCGGCCGACAACTCGATCACCATCGCGCCGCGCTTGGGCTGCAAGGTCACCAGGCCATCAGAGGCCAGCATGCGGTAGGCCTCGCGCAGCGGCGTGCGCGAAATCTTCAGCTGGTCGCACAGGTCCCGCTCGTTGAGCCAGGTGCCCGGCTTGAAGGTACCGTCGATGATGAGCTGCCGCAGTTTTTCCGCCACCACGGCCGGCAGCGTGGGGTGATGGATGGCCAAATCGGGGACGGGCTGGTCCATAACTTCAGGGTTAGCCATGAGTTGTTCGCACTCGTTAATTCGACTATTTTTGTATCTGGTATACCAAACACCAAAGGCATACCAACCTGACCCCATCATAGATCAAGCAACACGCGGGCAGGCTTACATCCACCAAGGAGACCCATATGTATAAGCACGCTCGCGCCTGGGCCGGCGCCCTGGCGCTGACCGCCAGCCTGGCCGCCGCCAGCCCCGCCCTGGCGCAGGACGCATCCAAATGGCCGGAACGGCCGGTACGCCTGATCGTCGGTTTCGTGCCCGGCGGCGGCACCGACGTGTCGGCCCGCATCCTGTCCGCGCGCCTGTCCGCGCTGCTGGGCCAGCAGGTCGTGGTCGAGAACAAGCCCGGCGCCTCCGGCCTGATCGCGGCCGACTTCGTGGCCAAGGCCGATCCGGACGGCTACACCCTGCTGCTCGCCAATATGCAATCCACCGTCGCCGCGCCCTACGTGGTGCAGTCCAGCGTCGACCCGATCAAGGATTTCACGCCGGTGCGCTACATCGGCTCGGTGCCCAATGTGCTGGTGATCAACCCGGCCAAGCACAGCTACGCCAGCGTGCAGAACCTGGTGGACGACGCCCGCGCCAAGCCCAAGCAGCTGACCTACGCGTCTTCCGGCATGGGCAGCCCGCAGCACCTGAGCGCGGCGCGCTTCTCGCAGATCGCCGGCGTCAGCATGGAGCACGTGCCCTACAAGGGCAGCGGCCAAGCCATGACCGACCTGCTGGGCGGCAGCGTGGACATGAACTTCGACACCCTGCCCGGCGCCATCAACCAGATCCAGGCCGGCAAGCTGCGTCCGCTGGCCGTGACCAGCACCGAACGCAGCAAGCGCCTGCCCGACGTGCCCACGCTGGCCGAGTCCGGCATCAAGGGCCTGGACGTGGTGCAGTGGTACGCGGTGCTGGCCCCCGCCAAGCTGCCCAAGCCCGTGCTGGACAAGCTCGACCAGGCCCTGAGCCAGACACTGGCTGATCCCGAAATCAAGGCCAAGCTGGCCGACCAGGGCATGGAACTGGGCGGCGGCCCGGCCAATCCCGCGGCCTTCGCCAGCTACGTGCAGGATGAATGGAGCAAGTACGGCAAGCTCACCGCCAGCCTGGGCCTGACCAAGCAGTAACCCCCCGCAGCAATCCGGCGGGGGGTGCGCCCCCGCCCAAGCAAAGGAACACCATGAGCGCTACCCCCACTTCCGATTCCTCCCCCATCCTGCGCCAGCGCGACGGCGATATCGTGACCGTGGTACTGAACCGCCCGGAAAAGCTCAACGCCTTCACCATAGACAGCTGGCGGCTGCTGGGCGACGCCTTCCTGGAGCTGGACGCCGACGACAGCGTGCGCTGCGTGCTGCTGCGCGGCGCAGGCGAAAAAGCCTTCTCGCCGGGCAACGACATCAGCGAATTCGAGACCGCCCGCAGCAACAAGCGCCAGGCCATCGAATACGGCGCCGTCATGCGCCGGACCATCGAGGCCATCGGCAACTGCCGCCATCCCGTGGTGGCGCAGATACACGGCATCTGCGTGGGCGGGGGCATGGAGATCGCCAGCCTGGCCGACATCCGCATCTGCGGCGCGAGCTCGCGCTTCGGCGTGCCCATCAAGAACCTCGGGCTGGTGATGTCGTACTCGGAACTGGCGCCGCTGGTGCGCCTGGTCGGCCCGTCCGCCGCGCTGCAGGTGCTGCTGGAAGGCACCATCTTCGACGCGCAGGAAGCGCTGCGCCTGGGCGTGGTCACGCGCGTGGCGCCCGATGACCAGGTCGCCGCGGAAGC
>NZ_DATCUY010000542.1:0-3873 GCF_036567245.1 Achromobacter sp.
CCGCAATCTGTACCGCCCCGGCGAAACCTTCAACGTCTCGGTCCTGCCGCGCGACCTGGACGGCCGCATGCTGGCGCCGTCGCCCCTGACCGCCACCATCAAGCGGCCCGACGGCCGCACGGTGCTGACCACCCTGTGGCAGCCCCAAAAGGACCTGCCGGGCTATATCGAGCGCAGCGTCGATCTGCCGTTGGATGCGCAGACCGGCACGTGGCTGTTGGAGTTGCGCGTGGATCCCGCCTCGCGCGCCCCGGACACGTCCTGGAAATTCCAGGTCGAGGAATTCCTGCCCGAGCGCATGAAGATGGCGCTGACCTCTGACCAGGAGGTGCTCGATCCCGAGGAAACGCTGACCATCGACGTGCAGGGCGACTACCTCTACGGCGCGCCCGCCGCCGGCAACCGTCTGCTGTCCAGCTTCCAGGTCAAGCGCGACCGTTTTGCGCTGCCCCAGCAATGGCCCGGCTTCATCTTCGGCGATGTGGCCGACGATACCCGCCGCCATTTCGAGGAATTGCCCGAAACGGCCCTGGACGACAAGGGCCACGGCCAGCTCGAGGTCGACCCGCGCACCGGCGGCACGCGTTCGCCGATGAAGGTTCGCGTATCGGCCAGCCTGCTCGAATCGGGCGGCCGCCCGGTGGTGCGTTCGATCGAACGCAGCGTCTGGCCCGCCGACCGCCTGATCGCCGTGCGTCCGCAGTTCGACGGCGACGTGGCCCGCGAAGGCGCACCTGCCGGTTTTGAAGTGCTGCGCGTGGACGCGCAGGGCAAGATTGCGCCGCTGGCGCAGGCGCAGATGCGCCTGTACCGCGAAGAGCGTCAGTACTACTGGCGCTTCGACGACCAGCGCGGCTGGAACAGCGGCTACACCGAAACCGACGAATTGCTGGATTCGCGCGAGATCGCGCTGAATGACCGCGCCCAGTTGACCGTGCCCGTGAAGTGGGGCCGCTACCGCCTGGAGATCGCCGATCCCGAAACCGGCCAGACCCTGCGTTACCGCTTCTACGCGGGCTGGAACGCGCAGGACGCCGATTCCATGGGCAATCGCCCCGACCGCGTGCAGATGAAGCTCGAAGGCGTGCCGGCCAAGCCGGGCGACACGGTCAAGCTGACCCTGACGCCGCCGCATGACGGCCAGGCGCTCATCACGGTCGAAGGCGACCGCATGCTGTGGTCCACCTGGGTGGCCGTGAAAGCGACGGGTACGCAGGTCGAGATTCCGGTCGACAAGAGCTGGAAGCGCCACGACCTGTATATCGCCGCCGCCGTGTTCCGTCCCGGCAGCGAGGGCGACCGCGTGACCCCGGCGCGGGCGCTGGGCCTGACCTTCCTGCCCATTGCCAGCGGCGACCGCAAGCTGGACGTCAAGCTGACGGCGCCGCCCAAGGCGGTGCCCGAGACCAAGACGACTGTGCGCGTCAAGGTCGACGGCGCCCAGGGCAAGCAGGCCACCGTGACCCTGTCGGCGGTGGACGTGGGCATCCTCAACATCAACCAGTACAAGACGCCCGATCCGCTGGATTACTTCTTCGGCAAGCACCGCTACGCGCCCGAATTGCTGGACATGTACGGCAAGCTGATCGAGAAGATGGACGGCACCAAGGGCAAGCTGAAGTGGGGCGGCGACGCCGCCATGCGAGGCGACAGCAAGAGCCTGCCCAAGAAGGTCAAGCTGGTGGATCTGTTCTCGGGTCCGGTGAAACTGAACGAGCAGGGCGAGGCGGACATTCCGCTGGACCTGCCCGACTTCAACGGCACGCTGCGCCTGATGGCCGTGGCCTTCACGCCGGACAATTACGGCAGCACCGACACCGAGATGGTGGTGGCGGCGCCTATCGTGGCTGAGCTGAACACGCCGCGCTTCATCACCCCGGGCGACCAGGCCGCGATCGCGCTGGACGTGACCAACATGAGCGGCGCCGAGCAGAAGGTGACGGTCAAGCTGGAAGCGCTCGACCCGCTGGCCATCGTCGACGGCGTCAAGACCGTGACCTTGAAGGACAAGCAGCGCACCACGCTGCGCTTCACCGCCACCACCACCGGTTCGTACGGCCTGGGCCTGATGCGCCTGACCGTCGATGGGCAGGGCGGCGGCAAGCCCGTGCACATCGTGCGCGAATCTGTGCTGCAGGTGCAACCGGCCTACGCGGCCGAGCGCCAGGTACGCCGCCTGCGCGTGGGTCCGGGCGAAGCCAACGCGCCGCAGGCCTCGTGGATCGCTTCCTATTACCCGGATTCGACCACGGTCAGCATGACGGTCTCGAACCGTCCGCCGATCAACGTCAACCGCCTGGTCGAAGGGCTGCTCAACTATCCCTACGGCTGCACCGAGCAAACCATCAGCGCGACGCTGCCGTGGGTCATGCTGGATGAGGAAGCGGCCAAGCAGTTCGGCCTCAAGCCGCGCACCAAGGCCGAGCGCGATGCCAAGGTAGCCGGCGCGATCGGCCGCCTGGCGGGCATGCGCAACGCCGTCGGTTCCTACAACCTGTGGAGCAGCTCGTCCTCGCGCGACGTGTGGCTGACGGCCTACGCCGTCGGCTTCCTGCAGGACGCCCGCGACAACGGTTTCGAGGTGCCCGAGGCATCGCTGGACCGTTCGCGCCAGTGGCTGCTGGAGCAGGTGCAGCAGAGCTCCGGCGCGTTCGGCACCTGGTCGGCCAACCTGAAGCGCAACCTCGAGTCCGGACGCTACGACGTCAACGACGCCAACATCCTGCGGGAAGACCATCGCCGCTTCGCCGGCCTGGCCACTGCCGCGTTGGCGCTGGCGCGCGACAAGAAGGCGCCGCTGTCCACGGTGCGTCAGCTGTACGACAACTACCAGGAGCGCGCCCGCTCGCCGCTGCCGCTGATTCAACTGGCGGCCGCGTTCAAGCTGATGGGCGACGAAGGGCGCATGAAGAGCGCGCTCGACCAGGCCATGGCGCGCGAGTACGGACTCAACGCGCGCCGCAACTCCGGCTATTACGACGACTGGCTGGGCGACTACGGCAGCAGCGTGCGCGACTACGCGCTGGCCTATGCGATCGCCAATAAGTATGAGCTGCGCCATGAGCGCCTGGAAAACCTGCTGACGCAATTGGCCAGCCGCCTGGGCAACCGCTCGTACCTGTCGACGCAAGAACAGATGGCCTTGTTGTTGACGGCTCGCGCACTGGGCGGCGACAAGTCCACGCCCTGGTCGGCCACGCTGACCGTCAACGGCGTCAGCAAGCCGCTGGTCGGCGGCAAGAGCGACCAGAGCGTGTCGCTGTCGGCGGCCGATCTGGCGGGCACGCAGCTGGTGAACACCGGTAGCCAGGCCCTGTTCGTCGAATACGACATCCAGGGCAGCCCGACCGCCACGCCCGCGCCGCGCAGCGACATCATCCAGCTCAAGCGCGGCTGGTACCGTCCTGACGGCCGTCCGTGGGATGGCGGCAGCCTGCAGACCGGCGACATGCTGGTGGTGTGGGTGCAGGCCAGCGCCAACCAGAACATTCCGGATGGCTTGCTGGTGGACCGCGTGCCGGCGGGTTTTGAAGTCGAAAACCTGAACCTGTCGCAAAGCCCCGAGATGCAGGAATGGACCATAGGCGGACGCCGCGTGGCCGAAGCCATGTCCGATCCCAACATCAAGCACCGCGAATTCCGCGACGACCGTTATGTGGCCGCGGTGTCGCTGGGACGCGGCAAGGTGGACGTGTTCTATCTGGTGCGCGTCGTGACGCCGGGCCGCTACGCGGTGCCGTCGACGGTGGCCGAAGACATGTACCGGCCTGAAATCCGGGGCGTAGGCGAGCAATGGAGCACGGTAGAGATCCGCGACCGCGGCGCCAAACGTCCTTGAACCCCGCCGCGGTCGCGGATCTCTACCGTGCTCCA
>NZ_DATCUY010000543.1:0-1858 GCF_036567245.1 Achromobacter sp.
AGGCCGTAGCCGCCGCCTCCGGGCGTCTCCAGGCGCACGGACTGGCCGCTGGCCAAGGGATGGCTGGCGATCTTGTTGGGCAGGCGTTGCTCGTCCGCGCGGCCGGGGTTCTGCACCACGCGGGAAGTGCCGCCGGTCAGCCCGCCGTTCAAGCCGGCGGCGCCGAACAGCGCGGCGTCGCAGCGGATGGTGCAGATCAACTGCTCGTGCAGCGAGCGGATCTGGCGCGCGATGCCCATGCCGCCGCGATGGCGGCCAGCGCCGCCGCTATCGTTGACCAGCGCGTACTCCTCGACCAGCAGCGGATATTCGATTTCCAGCGCTTCCGCGGGCAGGTTGGAGGTATTGGTCACGTGCACCTGGATGCCGTCCATGCCATCGCCCTGCGCCCGTCCGCCCGCACCGCCGCCCAGGGTTTCCAGGTAGACGAAGGTGCCCTTGCCGTCCTGCATGGGCACGGAGAACAGCATGGAAGGCATGACATCGTTGCACGAAGCCATGGCGCGATCGGGCGGCAGCAGCTGGCCCAGCGCGCCAATGACGGTGCCGGCCACGCGTTGCGCGGTGGTGACGCGCGCGCCCACCGCCGCCGGAAAGCGCGGATTGGTGATGGTGCCTTCGGGAGCGGTGATGGTGATGGGCTGGAACAGGCCGTTGTTGGGCATAAGCTCGGGATCGAGCATGGCCTTCACGGCGAAGTAGACGCTGGCGTTCAGGGCGCTGGCGGGCAGGTTGAAGGCGCCGCGCGCCTGCTTGCTGGTGCCCGTGAAATCCACGTGAAGCTGGCCGTCGCGCGCCTGCACGTTGGCCTGGATGGTGACCGGGTCGCCGCCCATGCCGTCATCGTCCATGCGCTCGGTGAAGGTATAGGTGCCTGCCGGCAGTTGCGCGATGCGGTTGCGCAGGCGCCGTTCCGTGTACAGCATGATGCTGTCGATGGCGGACAGCACGGTCTGCAGGCCGGACTGCTGCACCAGTTCCAGCATCAGCCTGGCGCCCTTGTCGTTGGTGGCGATCTGGGCGCGGATGTCGTGCATGCGGTTGTCTGGCTCGCGCGTGTTGTGCGCGATCATCTCCAGCAAGTCCATGTCCAGTTCGCCCTCGCGCACGATGCGCATGGCCGGCAGGCGGATGCCTTCCTCCCACACCGTTTTCAGATGGTGCGAGGTGGAGCCCGGAACGGCGCCGCCCACGTCGGTATGGTGGCCGATGTTGGCCGCGAAGAAGCGCAGCGCGCCTTCGTGGAAGATGGGCGTGATGACGGTGATGTCGGGCGCATGCGTGCCGCCCGCCAGATAGGCGTCGTTGCACAGGAACGCGTCGCCCGGCCGCACGCCGGCCGCGCCGTAGCGCCGCAGCACGGCGTCTATGCCGCCGGACAGCGATCCCAGGTGCACCGGCACGTGCGCGGCCTGCGCCACCAGGCGGCCGGCGGCGTCGAACAACGCCACGGAGCAATCCTTGCGCTCCTTGATGTTGGTGGAGAAGGACGAACGGATCAGCGTGTTGCCCATTTCCTCGGTAATGGACAGCAGGCGGTTGCTGAAGACCTCCATTTCTATGGGGTCGAAGGTGTCGGTACCGGCGGCGGAAGTCGATTGCTTGGTCATGGCAGCGCCTTAGGGATTGAGGTTGACGACGAGGTTGCCGTATTCGTCGGCGCGCGCCTGCTGGCCCGGCAGCACGACGGTGGTCGAGCTCATTTCCTCGATCACGGCCGGCCCGTCCACTGGCGCGTCCACCGGCAGCAGGGCGCGGCGCAGGATGGGCGTGTCGACCCAGCCCGCTCCCTCGAAATACACGTTGCGGCGTTCCTTCAGGGCGCCGTCCACGCTGGCACCGCCCGGCACGCGGGCCA
>NZ_DATCUY010000544.1:0-2939 GCF_036567245.1 Achromobacter sp.
TGGCGCGACAGCGGCGTGTCGCCACAGACGGCGGTCACGGGCGGCAGCCTGGCGGACGCCGCCCTGGCCGGCGGCTGGAACCTGGTCGTCAACGCCACCGCCAGCGGCCTGCAGAACGCCGCCCCCGATCTTCCCCCGGGCCTGTACGCGCCCGGCGCCACCGCCTACGACATGATGTATGGCGCCCAACCCACCGCCTTCATGAAACAGGCCGAAGCCGACGGCGCCGGCCTGACCGCGGACGGCCTGGGCATGCTGGTGGGCCAGGCGGCCGAGAGCTTCTACATCTGGCACGGCGTCCGTCCCGACCCCGCCCCGGTGCTGGCAGCGCTGCGCGAGGCGCTCGAGGCCGGGCAATAAGCGGCATGACGACGCGCAAGGGCCGCTCCTGGTTCCGGATCATCAGCGGCGCGCTGATGGCGCTGGTATGCCTGGTGCTGCTTTACCAGTTCTGGCTGTTCGCCCAGGTGGTCTGGTACAACTACCGCGCCCCCGGCAGCAGCGCGGTCATGCGCGAGGAGCGGTCCCGCCTGAGCGACGGCAACGCCGATTTCGAGCTGAAGTACGAATGGGTGCCTTACGACAAGATCAACCGCAACCTCAAGCGCGCGGTCGTGGCGTCCGAGGACTCCAATTTCACCGAGCACGACGGCGTCGAATGGGACGCCATCCGCAAGGCCTGGGAATACAACCAGAAGCAGCAGGATGCTGGCCGCAGCAAGATGCGCGGCGGCTCCACCATCACCCAGCAGCTGGCCAAGAACCTGTTCCTGTCCAGCTCCCGCAGCTATATCCGCAAGGGCCAGGAACTCGTCCTGACCTACATGATCGAACATGTCATGAGCAAGGAGCGGATCCTGGAGCTGTATCTGAACGTGGCGGAATGGGGCGAGGGCGTGTTCGGCGCCCAGGCCGCCGCCAAGCATTATTTCAACACCACCGCCGCCAACCTGGGGGCCAGCCAGTCGGCCCGGCTGGCGGCCATGTTGCCCAATCCGCGCTTCTACGACGCCCACCGCAACACCCGCTACCTGAACTCCCGGGTCGGCGTCCTGACGCGGCGGATGCAGATGGTCGACATTCCCTGACACGGATCCAGCTCTCCGGCCCCACCCTCAGCGGCGGGATTTGTTAAGCTTTCGGGTTTAGGCGTTCCTCCTTTCTTTCATGCGCACCGCACGTCGCTACCTGGCCCGCGAGATCTATCGCTCTTGCGCAGTGGTCCTTATGGCCCTGCTGGGCCTTTTCACGTTCTTCGCGCTGGTGGACGATCTGGACAACGTGGGCGACAAGTTCTCCATGATGGCCCTGCTGTACATGCAGGCCCTGGCGATTCCCACCCGTCTCTACGACCTGCTGCCCATCGGCCTGCTGATCGGCGCCATCCTGGCGCTGGCGGGGCTGGCCCAGCGCAACGAACTGGTCATCCTGCGCGTGTCCGGCGTCAGCGGCATGAAGCTGCTGCGCATGCTCTGGATCGTTACGATCCCGCTGATGATAGGCGCGGGCCTGCTGTCCGAGTACGTCACGCCCTGGGCCGAAATCAAATCCGGCGAGGCCAACCTGCTGTTCCGCGGCAAGGCCGGCGGCGACCGCCTCAAGAGCGGCTACTGGTTCAAGGAACCCACCGCCGACGGCGGCACCCGCATCATCAACATCGGTGAACTCAAGGGCGACGGCCAGGTCAGCGCCGTGACCCTCTATGAATTCAAGAAGGACCAGACGCTGTCCGCGCTGTCGACCGCGCCTACCGGTCTGTTCACGCACGGCGACCTGCTGCTCAAGGACGTCACCGAAACCCGGCTGGACGACGATGCGGCCGAAGCGCTGGCCAACGCGCGTCCGCCCAAGAACCCGCCCGCCACCGTGGTCAAGTTACCCGAGCGCAATATCGACACCACGCTCAGCGCCGAGCGCCTGCTGGCCCGGGTGCTGACCCCTGAACGCATGTCCATCGCCACGCTGCTGGACTATGTGGATTATTTGCGCAACAACCAGCTGCAATATGGTCGACAGGTCGTCGCCTTGTGGCGCAAACTGGCATATCCGTTCACCCTGCTGGTCATGATCACCATTGCCGCTCCCATTGGCTTGATGCAGACGCGCCGCGGCGGCGTAGGCGCCAAGGTCTTCATCGGCATCCTGCTGGGCGTGGGCTTCTTCATGTTGAACCAATTGGCCCTGAACGTGGGCATGCTGGGCAAATGGCCGGCCTGGCTGACCGCCCTGGGTCCGAACATCGGCGCCATGATCGTGGCGCTGGGCGCCATGAGCTACATGGAGTACCGCCACACCATCACGCGGATCGTGCAACAACGTTGGCCTTGGAGCAAAAGTCCCGCATGAACGGCAGTATCTGGATGATCGGCGACGTGCAGGGCTGCTGCTCGCCGCTGGATCGTTTGCTGTCCCATCCCGACCTGGTCGGCGACCCCAAGTCGCGCTTCTGGTTCGCCGGGGACCTGGTCAATCGCGGCCCGGAGTCGCTGGAAACCCTGCGTCGCATCATCGACCTGGGCGACCGCGCCACCTCGGTGCTCGGCAACCATGACCTGCACCTGCTGGCCACGGCCGCCGGCGTACGCAAGCCGTCCAAATCGGACACGCTCGACCACGTGCTGCGGGCGCCGGACGCGGCCGAGCTGATCAACTGGCTGCGGTTCCGGCCCCTGGCCCATTTCGAGCAGGGCCACCTGCTGGTCCACGCCGGCACGCTGGCCAAATGGGACGTCGCCAAAACGCTGGCCTTGGCCGGCGAGGTCCAGGACGCCTTGCGCGGCCCGAACTGGCAAAAAGCGCTGCAGAAGATGTATGGCAACGAGCCAGCCACCTGGAAGGAAGACCACAAGGGCGGCAAGCGGATGCGGGTGATCATCAATGCGCTGACGCGCATCCGCCTGTGCACGCCCAACGGCCACATGGAGTTCGCCACCAAGGTG
>NZ_DATCUY010000545.1:0-10769 GCF_036567245.1 Achromobacter sp.
AATGGACACCATCCAACCCGGCCAGGTGCACCTCGGCCAGGCCGAGGCGGCGGGCGGCGCATCGGTGCTGCGGGTGCTCAACGCCTGCATGGACGCGGCGCGCGACGGCCACGTCGACGCCATCTGTTTCGCGCCCTTGAACAAGTACGCCATGAAGCTGGGCGGCCTTGGCCACGACGACGAACTGCACCACTTCGCGCAGTACCTGGGCGTGACCGGCTACTTCTGCGAATTCAACACCCTGGGAGACCTGTGGACCTCGCGCGTGTCCTCGCACATCCCGTTGAAGGACGCAGCGGCGGCGCTCAGCATCGACGGCATCAAGGCCGCGACCCGGCTGATCTACCGTTCGCTGCAGGCCAACGGCATGGCCGAGCCGCGCGTGGCGGTGGCCGCCTTCAATCCGCATGGCGGCGACGGCGGCACCTGCGGCCGCGAAGAGGTGGACATCATCGCGCCGGCCGTGCGGCAGTTGAACGAGGAGGGCCTGCCGGTGCAGGGGCCGTTCCCCGCCGACACCATCTTCCTGAAGGCGCAGGCCGGCGAGTTCCAGGCCATCGTCACCATGTACCACGACCAGGGCCAGATCGCGATCAAGCTGCTGGGCTTCTCGCGCGGCGTGACGGTGCAGGGCGGCTTGCCCATTCCCATCACCACGCCGGCCCATGGCACCGCCTACGACATCGCCGGCCAGGGCCGCGCCAACCTGGACGCGACCTGGCAGGCCTTTCTCATCGCCTGCCGCATGGGCCTGTCGCATCGCGCCTCGCGCGCGCTGGCGGGCTGATCCGACGCAGTCATTCCCTACCTAGAATCCCAAGCAGGAAATCCTCATGAAGATCAAATCCGTCCGCGCCCGCGTCTACGAATGGACCGGCAAGACCGTGCCGCCGCAGGGCAACTTCTGCTCCAACGCCATGGACCTGCTGTATTCCAAGCAGGAAACCATGAGCACCTTCCGCTTCCACGGCTGGACCGTGGTCGAGGTGGAGACGGACGACGGCATCGTCGGGTTGGGTAATGTGGCGCTGGCGCCGCGCGTGGCCAAGGCCATCATCGACCAGTACCTGGCCCCGCTGGTGATCGGGCAGGATCCCTGGGACTACGAGTACCTGTGGCAGCGCATGTACCGCTCCACCCACGCCTGGGGCCGCAAGGGCGTGACCATGGCCGCGATCTCGGCCATCGACCTGGCGATCTGGGACATCCTGGGCAAGTCGGTGAACAAGCCCGTCTTCAAGCTGCTGGGCGGCCGCACCAAGGAGAAGATCCCGGTCTATTACTCCAAGCTCTACCGCACCGACCTGAAGGCCATGCAGGAGGAAGCTCAGACCTATCTGGACCAGGGCTTCACCGCCTTCAAGATGCGTTTCGGCTACGGCCCCGCGCATCTGCAAAAGGGCGTCTCGGAGAACCTGAAGTCGGTGGAGGCGGTACGCGAGGTGATCGGCTACGACACCGATCTGATGCTGGAGTGCTACATGGGCTGGAACCTGGAGTACGCCAAGCGCATCCTGCCCAAGCTGGAGAAATTCGAGCCGCGCTGGCTGGAGGAACCCGTCATCGCTGACGACATCGACGGCTATGCGGAGCTGAACCAGCTGACCTCGATCCCCATCTCCGGCGGCGAGCACGAATTTTCGCTGTACGGTTTCAAGCAGCTGCTGGACCGCAAGGCGGTGTCGGTGGTGCAGTACGACACCAACCGCGTTGGCGGCATCACGGCGGCGCACAAGATCAACGCGCTGTGCGAGGCCTACAGCGTGCCGGTCGTGCCGCATGCGGGGCAGATGCACAACTACCACCTGACGATGAGCACGCTGGCCTCGCCCATGAGCGAATACTTCCCCATGTTCGACGTGGAAGTCGGCAACGAGCTGTTCTATTACATCTTCGACGGCGAGCCTGTGGCCAAGGAAGGCTTCATCGACCTGGACGACGACAAGCCCGGACTGGGCCTGACGCTGAAGACCGAATACCTTAAGCACTTCAACATCATCGAATAACCATGGCTGCCTACCAGAATCCGCGCTATCGCGGCATCTTCCCGGTCGTTCCCACCACCTTTTCCGAGTCCGGCGAGCTGGACCTGCCCAGCCAGAAGCGGGCGGTGGATTTCATGATCGACTCCGGCGTCGACGGCCTCTGCATCCTGGCCAATTTTTCCGAGCAGTTCGTGCTGTCGGACGACGAGCGCGAAATCCTGACGCGGACCATCCTGGAGCACGTCGCCGGCCGCGTGCCGGTCATCGTGACCACCACGCACTTCAGTACCCAGGTCTGCGCCGCGCGCAGCCGCCGCGCGCAAGAGCAGGGCGCCGCCATGCTGATGATCATGCCGCCGTACCACGGCGCCACGATCCGCGTGTCCGAGGAACAGGTGACGGGATTCTTCCAGCGCGTGTCCGATGCGGTGGACATCCCCATCATGATCCAGGACGCGCCGGTCGCCGGCACGCCGCTGTCGGCCGCGGCGCTGGCGCGGATGGCGCGCGAGATCGAACACGTTGCCTACTTCAAGATCGAGACGGCTGGCGCGGCCTCCAAGCTGCGCGACCTGATCGCGCTGGGCGGCGCGGCCGTGGAAGGTCCCTGGGACGGCGAGGAAGCCATTACCCTGCTGCCCGACCTGGATGCGGGCGCGACCGGCTCCATGACCGGCGGCGGCTTCGCCGACGGTCTGCGCCCAATCATCGAGGCCCACCGCGCTGGCAACCGGGACGAGGCCTACCGCCTGTACGAGCGCTGGCTGCCCCTGATCAATTACGAGAACCGCCAGGGCGGCATCCTCAGCGCCAAGGCCTTGATGAAGGCGGGCGGCGTGATCGCCTGCGAGGCGCCGCGGCACCCGCTGCCGGCCATGCGCGAGGAGGTCCGCCAGGGCCTGCTGGAGACCGCCCGCCGCCTGGACCCGCTGGTGCTGCGCTGGGGGCGTTGAGCAAGGACTGCGCAGTCCGCCAAACACACTGTTCCGTCACGCTGAACAAGCTTGTCAGGCGTGACGGTTAAAATCCCTGGCTATCCATCTCGTCGGGGGCTCGTGTGCAGCCGGTCATTTCAGTCCAGGATCTATCCAAACGGTACGCATCGGGGTTCCAGGCGCTCAAGAGCGTAAATCTGGACATCCAGCGCGGCGAGATCTTCGCCCTGCTGGGGCCCAACGGCGCGGGCAAGACGACGCTGATCAGCATCATCTGCGGCATCGTCAACCCCACCGCCGGCCGCGTGCTGGCCGACGGCCACGACATCGTCTCCGAGTTTCGCGCTGCCCGCGCCAAGATCGGCCTGGTGCCGCAAGAGATCTCCACCGACGCGTTCGAAAGCGTCTGGAATACCGTCAACTTCAGCCGCGGCCTGTTCGGCAAACCCGCCGACCACGCCTACGTCGAGAAAGTGCTGCGCGACCTGTCCCTGTGGGACAAGAAGGACAGCCGCATCATGGCGCTGTCGGGCGGCATGAAGCGCCGCGTCATGATCGCCAAGGCGCTGTCGCACGAACCGGCCATCCTGTTCCTGGACGAACCCACCGCCGGCGTGGACGTCGAACTGCGGCGCGGCATGTGGGAAATGGTGCGGCAACTGCGTGAAAACGGCGTCACCATCATCCTGACCACGCACTACATCGAGGAAGCCCAGGAAATGGCCGACCGCATCGGCGTGATCCGCAAGGGCGAGATCATCCTGGTCGAGGAAAAGCACGCGCTGATGGCCAAGCTGGGCAAGCGCCAGCTGGCGTTGACCCTGAAGGCGCCGCTGCCCGGCATTCCCACGGCGCTGGACGCCTTCCAGCTGGACCTGTCCGACAACGGCCACAAGCTGGTCTACACCTACGACAACCAGGGCGGCGGGGAGATTTCCCGGCTGCTGCATGAACTCGCCCGGCTGGAGATCGAATTCACCGACCTGAATTCGTCGGAAAGCTCGCTCGAGGATATCTTTGTCAGCCTGGTGCACAGTTAATCATGAACTTCTACGCCATCCGCGCTATCTACCTGTTTGAAATGGCCCGCGCCTGGCGCACGCTGATGCAAAGCGTGCTGTCGCCCGTGATCTCCACCTCGCTGTACTTCGTGGTGTTCGGCTCCGCCATCGGCTCGCACATGGTCGAGATCGACGGCGTGAGCTATGGGGCCTTCATCGTGCCGGGCATGATCATGCTGTCGCTGCTGACGCAAAGCATCGCCAACGCGTCCTTCGGCATCTACATGCCGCGCTTCTCGGGCACCATCTACGAAATCCACTCGGCGCCCATCTCCTACGTGGAGATCGTCATGGGCTACGTCGGGGCCGCTGCCAGCAAGTCCATCATCCTGGGGCTGATCATGCTGGCCACGGCGCGCCTGTTCGTGTCGTTCGAGGTCGCGCATCCGTTCTGGATGCTGGGCTTCCTGGTGCTGACGGCGGTGACCTTCAGCCTGTTCGGCTTCATCATCGGCATCTGGGCCGACGGCTTCGAGAAGTTGCAGATCATCCCGCTGATGATCGTCACGCCGCTGACCTTCCTGGGCGGCACCTTCTATTCCATCAAGATGTTGCCGCCGTTCTGGCAGACCGCCACCTTGTTCAATCCGGTGGTGTATCTGGTCAGCGGGTTCCGCTGGGCCTTCTATGGCGTTTCGGACGTCAGCGTCGGCGTCAGCGTGGGCATGACGCTGGTGTTCCTGCTGGCCTGCCTGGTCGGCGTGCGCTGGATCTTCAAGACCGGCTACCGGCTGAAGACCTGACGCCCGCCAACGCGGGGCAGGCGCTTCAGGATTGCGCCGTCGGCGCGCGGCGCGCCATGCCGTCATAGGCGTCGAGCAGCCGCTCGCGCCAGGCATGGACCGGATCGTCCTCGGCCAGCAGTTCCAACGGACTGGTGCAGCGCGCCCACATGAACATGCCGAACACGGCATAGTCCGCATAGGCCGGCTGCTCGCCCGCCAGATAGGGCTGCTTGCCCAGCATCTGCCGCAGGGGCAGCAGCGCGGAACGCAATGCGGCAACCTGATCCTCGTAGCCCGCGGGCAGGTCTTCCAGCTTGCCGAAGCGTTTTTCCCGCGTGGCGCGGAAATAGTCCCGGTCTTTTTCGTGGATCAGGCCGTGGATGCTGGGCAGCAGCAGCCGCGCCAGCGTCGGCACCAGCGTGGTGTCGGCCCATGAATTCGCGAACAGGCTCAGCGCGCGGCCGCTGGCGCCGCCGAACAGCGAGGGCCGCTCGGGGAAGGTGTCTTCCAGGTAGCAGGCGATCTGCCAGGAATCGCTGACCACCTGCGTGCCGTTTACCAGCACCGGCACCAGCTTCTGGCCGGAAAAGTCGATCGCTTCCTTTTCCGTGAAGCGCCAGGGCACGGTCGTGGCGCTCAGGCCCTTGTGGGCCAGGGCCATGTGGGTCTTCCAGCAATGCGGGCTGAAGCGCAGCGAGGCGTCGGCGCCCGCCAGGTCATAGAGGGTGAGTTCCGGGGTCAAGATACTGCGCTCCTTCTACGTGTCGGTGAGGGAATCCGGAACAGGATAACCGGTTGCGCAGGCAGCAAGGCTGACGGGCGCCCGACAACGCGCGCGCTGGCCGTTCGGCGGGATCAGCCTGGAGCGAGTTCGGCGACGCCGGCTTCATTGCCGTGCGCCGCGACACGCCGGAACAGGCTGACGGCTTCATCAAGGCCAAGATCGAGGTCGAAGCGTTGCCGCAGGCAATCCGCCCAGGCCGAGGCGTCGGCATGTTGATGCTTCTGCAGGCTGCCGTCGTTGTCGCGGCGGGTGTAGGTATCGTTCACCATCAGTTCGCGGGCGCCGGGCTGGGTGCGGCTGACGAGCAGGCTGTTCAGGAACACCGACTGGGGATGGCTCGACGTGTACCAGTTGCCGATTTCGAAATCGACGTCGGCCGCGGGTTCCAGCGTATAGCGATACACCGCCTGCCAGCCGGCGGACGTCTGGAATTCCAGGCTTAGCTCATCTGCCGCCTGGGTGATGCGGAACAGGCCGTGGGGAGTGGTTTGAGGGACGCCGGGCAGGAACTCGAGCGGAGCCGTTTGCGTGGTGGATCCGAAGGCCACGTCGGCGAACCAGCTGCGGCCCTCCAGTTCCACGCGCAACAGCATATGGGTCAGCCCCGTATGGATTTCCGCGGGCACCTGCCAACGCACCCGCGCGATCAGCGGGGTGACGTGAAAGCCCATCTGCCGCAGTACGGCAAGCAGCAACGTGTTGTGCTCGAAGCAGTATCCGCCGCGCCGCCGCGCAATCATCTTTTCAGCAAGGGCGTCCAGCTCCAGTTGGACGCGCTGGCCGGTATACGGCGCCAGGTTTTCAAACGGGATGGCTTGCGGATGCAGCAGATGGAGCTGCCGCAGCGCGCCGAGCGTGGGCTCGACCGGGCCGTGATAGCCGATGCGGTCGAAGTAGCGTGCGAGGAAAGTGTCTGGAATTGCAGTCATTCAAGGTCTACCAAGTTCGCGGCCCAGCAATTGGCCCGGCCAACCGTTCACGTCGAAGGTCGAGATCCGCGCATAGCCGCAGGATTCATAAAAGCGCACCAGGGCTTCGCTGCCGCCGCCGTAGCAGTCCACGCGCAGGCGGTCGACCCCCGCGGCCCGCGCCTGGTCGTCGGCAAAGGCCAGCAGGCGCCTGCCGATGCCGCGCGCCCGCGCATCCCGGGAGGCGACCAGCAGTCTCACGTAGACTTCCGGCCCGGTTGCCGCGGGCACGTAAGGCATGGCGTCGCCCAGTACCAGCGCGCCGCGGATGCCGCCTCCCGGCTCCTCGGCGACCCAGGCCCCGGGCAGCGCGCAGGACTCGGTCACGCGCGCGATGCGCAGGGGCAAAGCCGACCAAGGCTCGCTTCCCCATTGGCCCTCGTTGCCCATGCTGACGAACCAGGCAATCACCTCGTCGAAGATCTGCAATACGGCGGGAGCATCCTCCACGCTCGCGCGGCGGATCGTCAGTTCGTCAGTGGGTTTTGCGGTCAAGGTCAAAATTCCTCCGGGTCTGGGTCGTTCAGGGGATTCCTGATCGGCTCCATCTTAGAGGCACGGCCTGGTGGAGCATGCCTGGGAGGCGTCAGTCCCACACCAGCTTGAGCACGGCGGCGGACAGGTAAAGGCCATATCCGAATACCGCATGCGTCACCAGGCTGCGCAGGCGGTTCTTCCAGGGCGTAGGCGTGCGGGATGCGGCGATGCCCGCGCCCATGGCGGGCTGCATCAGGAAGAAGGGCATGACGACGGTGGCCAGGCCCACGGCCACGGCAGGCAGCCAGGTGGGATCGCGCAGCCACGCCGCGCCCTGGACGCTGATCAGCAGAGCGGCGAAAGCGAGACCCACGGCGTAGTGGATCGTCCACCCCAGCGGCGATTCGCCCGGTATGGGCGCAGCCCGGCCGATATTGGCGTGCGCGTATGTTCCCCGGCACAAGTGGCCGGCCCAGCGGCCAACCATCGCGTAGCCCAGTGTGGGCATGCCCAGGGCCTTCTGGATCATGGCCCACAGGTCCATCACGACGGTTGCACCGATTCCGATCAGTACCACTTTTGCCGCTATTTCCATCGATATCATGTCCGGTCCCTCCATTGCTGAATTCATCGTATGCGGGCATGATAGAAGTTGAAGTCAACTTCAAGTCAAGGAGGGCGCCATGGATATTTCGGAAGTGGCCCGGCGCACAGGCCTGCCGGCCTCCACGCTGCGCTTCTATGAAAACAAGGGTTTGATCGCGGCAGTCAGCGCCGCGGGCGAGCGTCGACGCTTCGCGCCCGGCGTGCTGGATCAACTGGCGTTGATTGCGCTGGGACAGGAAGGCGGACTGTCGCTGGACGAGATCCAGACCATGCTGACTCCCGACGGAGCGCCGCAGGTGGACCGGCAGTTATTGCTGGACAAGGCCGACAGCATAGACGCGGCCATCAAGCGCTTGCGGGCAATGAGCCAGGGCTTGCGCCATGCCGCGGTATGTCCAGCCCCCAACCATGCGCAATGCCCGACTTTCCAGCGTCTGCTCAAGGCGGCCGCGGGCCGGTTGAAGCAGGGCAGGACGGCGACGGCAAAACAAAAAAACGCCATCCGTCCAGAGAAGGACGGATGGCGCCAGGGCTAGCTCTCGGAGAGCCTTACTTCGCGGCGGGGGCGCCCTTGCTCATGCTCATCACACGCTGCTTGAGCTGGGGATCCTGCTGTATGGCCTGGCCGATGCCGTTGAATTCCTCGACGCTCAGGCCGTCGGCTTGCACCAGCTTCACCATCTTGGCGTCGGCTTCCTCGACGACCTTCTGCTTGGCCTGATCCGTCTTGGCGGCGTCGACCTTGGGGCGGTACTCGTCGACGACGCCGGAAATCTTCTGCGATGCCGAAGCGAAACGCTGCAATTGCTGGTCGGTCGGCTGGATCGCGGGCGGGGGGGCCATGCGCGGCTGGGCCTGGGTCTGGCCTTGCGGCTGGCTGGCTTGCTGCGCAAGGGCGGGAGCACCGGACAGCGCCGTCGCCAGCACGGCGGCGGACAGGAATGCATAAGTGGAACGCTGCATGAAACCTCCTTGTTCCGGTTGAATGTCGGGCCATGATGACAACCCGGGCGGCGTCGGGGCAAGTTTCGCGATGTGTTTTCCTGTGTCGGCAGGCCACGGGATGCGCATGAGCCCCTGGGAGGGAGCCCCCCAAGGGCGCGGCGGAAACGTTTTGCGCGGTTTCGTAGTGGCTGCTGGCCGCGATGTTTCCTTAGGTTTTTGCGGGACGGGTCCTAGATGAGCAGCATGCTCACCATCACCAGCGCCAGCAGCAACACATAGACCCGGGCGTGCAGGCGGTCCGGGATGCGCGGGATCAGTGGCGCGGCCAGGCGGATGCCCACCAACGAGCCCAGCGCCAGCGCGGCGAAGGCCAGCAGGTCCACATAGCCCACGATCCAGGGCGCCAGGGGGGCGGCCAGACCGCCGGCCGCCGCCATGTAGGCCAGCGTTCCCACCACCGCCACGGGCAGCGTCAGTGGATTGGCCATCGCCGCCGCCTTGGCCATGGGCAGGCCGCGGCGGCGCAACAGCGGCACGGTCATGACGCTGCCGCCCACCCCCAGGAAGGCAGCGACCACGCCGATGACCAGGCCGCCTCCCACCAGGACGCCGTGGCCCAGCGGCCGGGGGCGCTCGTCCCCCTGCGCCATGAAGCCCTGGCGCAGGAGGCAGTCCACGATGGTCACGCCCAGGTAGGCGATGAAGGCATAGCGCACCAGTTCGCCGCTGGCGCGGGTGGCGGCCAGGGCGCCCAGCGCCGCGCCCACGGCGATGAAGCCAGCCAGGGGCCAGACATAGGCGCGCAGGATATTGCCGGCGCGCTGGTGCTTGCGCGTGGCCGCGATCGAATTCACGATCATGACGCAGGTGGACGTGGCCACCGCGATGTGCATGGCCGCCAGGCCGATGGCGTCGTGCGCGCCATGCGCGGCGGTCAACACCGCGTACAGCACGGGCACCACGACAAAGCCGCCGCCGAAGCCGAACAGCACGGTGGTCACGCCGCTCAAGCAGCCAAACAGAGCCAGAATCAGGTAAAGCATGCTGCGTCCTTCCAGGGAAAGCAGTCACGATACGGCGGTGGGTCGTGGCCCGCTTTCGAGGATTGGACAATAATGTTCGAGTTTCGGCCAATCGCCGCGCCGCCGCGCTGGCGGCTTCCCAGGCTATGCGCAATACCCATATCGACCGCCACGACCATCTGGACCGCGCCGTCGTCGCCATCGGCAACGACTACCCGCCCGGCCGCCTGTTGCCGGCCCATGCGCACCGCCGCGCCCAATTGCTTTACGGCGCCACCGGCGTCATGCATGTCGTCACCCGCGATGGCAACTGGGTGGTGCCGCCGCAGCGCGCGGTGTGGATCCCGGCGGGCGTGACGCATCAGGTCCGCATGCTGGACGTCAGCACGCGCAGCGCTTACATCGAGCCCGGGGCGGCGCGCGCGGACCGCGGCGCCTGCGAGGTGATCGAGGTCTCGCCGCTGTTGCGGCAGCTGCTGCTGGACGCGGTGGACATGCCAGCCGAGTATGACCAGGCAGGACGCGACGGCGCGCTGGCGGCCTTGCTGCTGCATGAGATTGAGCGTGCGCCGGTGTTGCCCCTGCACATACCGCTGCCGCGCGACAAGCGCCTGGCGCCCTTGTGCAAGGCCTTCATCGCCGCGCCGGATGCGCGCGCCGCGCCGCAAGCCTGGGCCGAACGATTGCACATGAGTCCGCGCACGTTCAGCCGCCATTTCCGCCAGCAGACCGGCATGGCGTTTTCGGAATGGCGCCAGCGCGCCTGCGTGGTGCTGGCATTGCCGCGGCTGGCCGCAGGCGATCAGGTGACCGCCATCGCGCTGGATTTCGGCTACCAGAGTCCGGCGGCGTTCTCGACGATGTTCCGGCGGGTGCTGGGCCGCGCGCCCACGGAGTACCTGCGCGAAGGCTGAGGGCTATTGGTACTATGCCGGCACCCATGGCTGCCGCTTCCGGCAGCCGGCCTACGCCATTCCATGACTATTACGCAATCGCCGCTATCCATCGGCATCGCCGGCGCGGGCAGCGCCGGATTGGCCGCCGCACTGGCGCTGGCGCAAGCCGGCCATCAAGTGCGCGTCTTCGAAAAACACCAGGGTTTCACCACGCTGGGCGCCGGATTGCTGCTGCAGCCGCCCGGGGTGCGCGCGCTCAAGTCGCTGGGCGTGGACGTGGCGGCGCTGAACGTAGGCGCGCCGATCGACCGTCTGCTGGGCCTGTCGCATCGCGGCTGGCGGGTCGTGGACATCGACTACGTCGG
>NZ_DATCUY010000546.1:0-2561 GCF_036567245.1 Achromobacter sp.
GGCGGCATCCGCGGTCAGGCCGCGGGCCAGCCACAGCAGGGCCAGCGGCAGGGCCAGCCATGCGGCGCTCACCCGTCCCAGCGCCGCATGGACGGCGAAGGGATAGGCGATGCCGGCCACGGCCAGGGCTGCCGCCACGCCGCGTCTCATGCGGCGGGATCCTGCTTCTGGCACATGGCTTGCACCACGTCTTCGACGGTGCGCACCGTGCGGAAGTCATTGGCGTCGAGCTTGCGGCCAGTCTGGCGGCGCACATGATCGATGAGGTCGATGGCGTCGATGCTGTCGATCTCCAGATCCGTGTACAGGTTCGCCTCGGGCGTGATGCGTTCCGGTTCGATCTCGAACAGTTCGACCAGCGCGCCGCGCAGCGTATTGAAAATTTCGTCGCGGGTATGCATCCTGGACTCCGTATCCTTATTAGGCGCGGCGTTGCGCGCTGACAAACTCGGCCAGCTTGGCGATGCTGGCGAAATGCTCGCGCATGTTGCGCGTTTCGGGATCGATGGTGATGCCGTAGCGCTTCTGCAGCGCAAGGCCCAGCTCCAGGGCGTCCACCGAGTCCAGCCCGAGCCCGTCGCCGAACAGGTGGGCGTCGCTGTCGATATCGTCGGGCGCGATGTCTTCCAGGCCCAGCGATTCGATGACGAGGGTCTTCAGTTCAAATTCCAGTTGGTTCATCCGGTCAGGACTCCACTTCCACCGCCTGGGGCGGCTGTTCGTTCATGAGTGCGCCGGCGGGCGCGGCGGGCGCCAGCTCGGCTTCGAAATAGGCGTGCAGGTAATCATTCATCTTGCGTCCTGCGATCGGCAGCGGATGCGCGCCGCTCCAGGTGGCGGGGTCGATGTCGTCTCCCACGCGGATCACGTAGCGCATGCGGCAGGGCGGGATCCGGTACCACGGTTCGCCCTTGGTCAGGCTGCGGGGATTCATGCTGATGACTACGGGCGTGATCACGCGCGCGCCGCGCAGCGCGATGGCGCAGGCGCCGCGATGGAAGCGTGGCATGGCGTCGCGCGGCGTGCGCGTGCCTTCGGGAAAGACGATCAGGGTTTCGCCTGCGCGCAGCGCGTCTGCCGCGCGGTCGAACATGTCGAAGCTCTCGTCGTTGGTGATGTATCCGGCATTGGCCACCGGGCCGCGGGTGAACGGATTGGTCGCCAGGCCATGCTTGACGATGCAGTTGGCGTTCTTGACGTGGCCGACCAGGAACACCACGTCCAGCAACGAAGGGTGGTTGGCCAGGATCATCTGGCCGGGCTGGCCGAGGCGTTCGGCGCCCTTGAATTCCACGGTCAGGATGCCGGTGCGGACCATGAAGCGGATGAACAGGCGGAAGGTGCCGTTCAGCGCGCCGCGCGCGCGGCGTTGGCGGTCTGCCTCGTCGCCGGGCAGCAGACGCTGCGGCGGGAACACCAGCACGCGCAACAGCACGCCGCCGATCCCGAAGAGAGTGAAGGCCATGCCCGTGGCGAACAGGCGCCAGAGCCAGAAGTCCTGCCGGGCAGGCGTGGCGCTCGTCATGCCGTGCGTGTCCAGGTCCATAGTCGGGAGCGGTTGGCGTGCCGCCAGTCGGGCGTGCGCAGCAAGAGGTGGCGCAGCAGGTTCAGGGGATTGGGCCAGGCCTGCGCCGCGTCGGCGGCAACCGGGGCTGGCGGAGCCAGGGTCAGCGTCCAGTCCGCGCCGGGACGCAGGTGCAAGGCGAGCGCATAAGAGCAAGGCGCGTCATCGATCCAGGGGGTGTAAGGCGCGGGCGGACGTTCCTCGGCCAACACCACAAGCACGTCCTGGTGGCCCGCATCGAACAGCATGGACGCTTCGATGAAGGCATGTTCCAGGCCATCGTCTTCTGCCGACAAGGCCACGGATTCGGTGGTTTCGCGGCGTATGATCGACCATTGCGCGGCGATGGCGTTATGCACCGACAGCCCGAAGGCCGTGGGCGACAACGGTTCATCCGCCGCCAGCGCCTGCAGCAGGCCGAAGTTGCGCGTGGTTTCGCCATGGTGGGAGGCGAACACCAGCGGCATGGCGGGCCGCCCCTCGGCTATGGGCCACGCGCACTCGAACACGCCGCGAGCCAGGGGGCTCAAACGGCGGCGTTGCAAGGGAGGCAGGAAGTCCAGGCGGGGCGGGTTCTGATTTCCGATCGGGCAGAACGGATGTTCGGCCCATTCCAACCAGTCGCTGGGGCTGTCGATTCCTTGCGCCCAACCCTGCCATTGCGCGATCGAAAACGTAAACATAGCGCGCGATTCTACTATGGCGATGTCAGGCCATTTTGATTTAAAACGTTACATAATACACAATATTTCCCGTATTTCTTACACTCCGGCTTGCTATTTGTTACCTTCTCCCGTGAACGTTCAGGAACTTTTCATCTGGTGGGCGGACCAAGGCGCCGCCGCCAGCTACCGCAGCCAGGACCTGTCGGCCGAGGATGCGGTGCGCGCGCCGGCGCTGCGCAGTTCGAAGGCGCAGGGCGACTGGCGGGTCAGCAGGGCGTTGCTGCAAAGCGTCAGGCAGGCCGCTCCGGGCGCAGCCACCTCGCTCAGCCATA
>NZ_DATCUY010000547.1:0-8571 GCF_036567245.1 Achromobacter sp.
ACTCCCCCCAGGCGGCCGGCGCCAGGGCGGCCGACAGCGCCGCAGAGGTTGCGCCGGTTTCCGGCTGGTTCCAGGCCCTGATCAGCGCCTGGGCGGTTTCCGGGGCCGGATAGCGCGCCAGCCAGGCGTCCAGCTTTTCCAGATGGACGTTTTCGCCCTGGGGATAGATCTGCCAGACCAGCGGGCGCGCCGCCCAGGCGGCGCGGACGAATGAGTCCTCGCCCCGCACGAAATTCAGGTCGCAGCACCACAGCAGCCGGTCGAAATCCGGCTGCGCGACGAATGGCAGCCGGGCGATCAGCGGGGCGCCCGGCGCCGCGCATGCGGCTTCCAGGCCGGGAGCCACACCCTCGGGCGCCAGCAGCACGCTGGGGCGAGGGTCGGCGGACAGCGTCTCGGCCAGCGCCGCCACGGGCGCCGTCGGGTAGCAAAACAGGGACACGGTGCGGGCGCCGTCGCGGCGGCGCAACAGCAGGTCTTCTGCCACCCCGAGCGAACTCAGGAAGGCCTCCTGGTCCTGCGGAGATGCCTGCAAGGCGTCCCGCTCGGCCGACAGGCCGGGCTCGCGCAGCAGCCCGCCGGTGGCGGCGGTGAAACCGGGAAAGTAGAAGTGCTTGACCAGCCCGTCCGGCCGTTGCGATGGCAGTCCGTGGCAGCTTTCCACCCAGGCCTCGGCGCTCAGGTACTCCAGGTTGATCCAGGCCGGATGCACGCGCCGCATGCTGTCCAGGAACCCCTCGGGAGGATCGCAGGCGAAGGCCTCGATCACCACGTCGCGGGCGCTGAGCGACGGATCCGGCGTATCGGACCAGTGCACGATGTCGATGCCGGCCAGTTGCTGGCGCGGCAGGTCGGCAACGATGCCCGGCTGGATGCGGGCGAAGCTGGCCAGATCGTCGACCCACAGGCGCACATCCCAGCCGCGGCCGTGCGCCAGCCGGCGGGCCAGCCGCCAGCAGACGCCGATGTCGCCGTAGTTATCGACGACCCGGCAGAAGATGTCCGCTTGCATTGCCGCCTAGTGGAACTTGGCTGGGGAGGCTTCCGCGTCCTCGGGCAGTTCGGCGTGCACCAGTTCGCCCAGCGGATTCGGGAAGTAGGGTGCGCCGCAGTCTTCGCAGTACTCGGGCGGCAGCACGCCGGGAATGCGGCGTACTTCGGTGACACCGTATTCCTTCAGCAGCGCCGCGATCTCGTCCACCACGTCGGGCTGGCCTTCATCGGGGGGCAGGTCTTCCTCGCGGCCATACAGGGGCCAGACGCAGCCGTAATAGACATCGTTGCTGCTGCGCGCCGTGAAGCCGATGCGGTATTCGTCGATGCGGCTTTCGCCGCAGCCGGCCACCACCGCCCGCAATTGGGAGGCTTCGAGGCTGACCGCGCCTTCCAGCCAACTGACCGCCGCGCGCAGCGACAGCGGCCGCACCCGGCGGTCGGCCTCGCGGTTGCTGACGTAGTAGGCGTCGGGCAGCAGGGCTTCGAAACCGCAGCCGGGCAGCAGATTGGCCAGGGTGGGCTGGGCCTGCGCCGCCCATTGTTCCTGGCAGGCGTCGCGGCTGGCCTCGGCCTCGCCCAGCTGTTCCTGCCAGCGGAAGATCGGCTCGCCTTCGGGCACCGCGACGGCCGCCACGATGTAGCGCGTGTCGGCCAGCATGTTGGCCGTCTCGGTCTCGGTGTTCAGGGCGGGCTTGGCGGTTTCGGCTCCAAGGGCCTGGGTGCCCAGGCGTTGCAGCCATTGCCAGGTTTCAGAGAAGGTGCGCGGCATCTGGTCCACGCTCACCAGCATGGGCATCAGCGTGCTGCGGGCCTTGCTCGACAGGATATGGCCGTGCAACTGCGCAAGCAGCGCCTGCTGCGCGCTGGCCGAAATCGGACCGGTCGGGATGGCGTAGCGGGTCCAGGCGACGATGGGCGCCACGACCAGCAAAACGTCGTGGCGGACGCCATTTTTCTCGATCTTCATCGATTCGGACAGGGTTTCGGCCTGTTCGATCAGGATCTCGTAGGCGCCTACGTCGCTCTGGGCGAGGTGGTCCAGGGCCGCTTCCAGGGGGGCGTCCTGCCCCGCCTTCAGCAGCTTCGGAATCGCTTCGCCAAGCAGGTTCTCCCAGAACACGTCTTCGAGGCGGCTGCCCGAGCGGTTGAGCGCCTGGGCAAGCGTGACCAGTTTGGCGGCGTCACGGGTGAGGCGGGGAGCGGATTGGCTGCGGGATCGGGCCATAACTTCGGGGAGCGTCCAGTAAGTGTGCAACTGCGTAGTTTAACGCCCGGCGCGCACTGCGGCGCGACGGCCCTGCCAGGGCTCGCAGCGCTTGGGCCATAAGCTTATTGATGCTTGAATAGCAATAGATAATGTCAATTAAGGTGGTTTATTGCTGAGATGAAACGGCGGAAAATGGTTCCATCGACTCAATATCAGGAGGCATTGCCATGCGCTGGCCTACGCTTTTCGTTTCCCATGGATCCCCCATGCTCGCCGTCGAGCCCGGCTTGACCGGCCCCGCGCTGGCCGCCTGGAGCGCGGCGCAAGGCCGCAAGCCCAAGGGCATCCTGGTGGTGTCGCCGCACTGGATGGGCGAGGGCCTGGCGCTGTCCACCCGCGACCGCCAGGTGGCCTGGCACGATTTCGGCGGTTTTCCGCAAGAACTCTATGCGCTGCAGTACGCGGCTCCCGGTTCGCCTGAGCTGGCGGCGCGGGTGCAGGCCGTGTTGGCCGAGGCGGGCATCGCTGCCGACCTGGATCCGCGCCGTCCGCTGGATCATGGCGCCTGGGTGCCGTTGCGCTACCTCTATCCGGAAGCGGACGTGCCGGTGGTGCAACTGTCCCTGGACATGGGCCGCGACGCGGCCGGGCAACTGGAACTGGGCCGTGCGCTGGCGCGGTTGCGGGACGAGGACATCCTGGTCATCGGCTCGGGTTCGCTCACGCACAACCTGCGCCACGTGCGCATGCCGCAGGACGCGCCTGCGCTGCCCTACGTGCCGGCGTTCCAGCAGTGGTATGCGGACAAGCTCGCCGGCCGCGACCTGCCCGCGCTGCTGGATTGGGAGGCGCAGGCACCGGGCGCGGCGCAGGCTCATCCGCACGATGACCACCTGATGCCGCTGTACGTGGCGCTGGGCGCGGGCGGGATTGGCTTTCAACGCCTGAACGACGAGATTTCCTACGGCGCGCTGGCGATGGACGCCTACGAGTTCGCGGACTGATCGGGGCGCGGCCGCCGCGCCGCGCAGGCGCAATGAAAATGCCCCGGCAACCTCGCGGTTGCCGGGGCATTGCTTTGCGCCCGAGGGATCAGGCTGCCAGCAGCTGGCGCAGCACGAAGGGCAGGATGCCGCCGTGCTGGTAGTAGTCCACCTCGATCGGGGTGTCGATGCGCAGCAGCACCGTGACATCCTGCTTCGAACCGTCCTTGCGGGTGATCGTCAGCGTCACGTCCTGCATCGGCTTGATGCCGTTTTCCAGGCCGGAGATGTCATAGGTTTCTTCGCCGGTGATGCCCAGCGACTGCACGCTGTCCGCGCCCTTGAACTGCAGGGGCAGCACGCCCATGCCGACCAGGTTGCTGCGGTGGATGCGCTCGAAGCTGCGGGTGATCACGGCCTTCACGCCCAGCAGCTGGGTGCCCTTGGCCGCCCAGTCGCGCGACGAGCCGGTGCCGTACTCTTCGCCGCCGAACACCACGGTGGGCGTGCCGGCGCCGACGTACTTCATGGCGGCGTCATAGATGGACATCTGTTCGCCGGTGGGCTGGAACAGGGTGTCGCCGCCTTCGAAGCGGCTGCCGTCCGGCAGCGCCGGGATCATGAGGTTCTTGATGCGCACGTTGGCGAAGGTGCCGCGCATCATGATTTCGTGGTTGCCGCGGCGCGAACCGTAGCTGTTGAAGTCGGCCTTCATGACGCCGTTTTCCTTCAGCCACTTGCCCGCGGGCGAGGTTTCCTTGATGGAGCCGGCTGGCGAGATGTGGTCGGTGGTGACCGAGTCGCCGAACACGCCCAGCGCGCGGGCGCCCTTGACTGCCGGCATCGCGCCTGGCGTCATGCCGAAGCCCTCGAAGAAGGGCGGCTCGGCGATGTAGGTGGAATCAGGCCAGTTGTAGGTGTCGCCGGTGACGCCCTTGATGTTCTCCCAGAGCTTGCCGGGGTTGCTCTTGACCTGGCCGTAGTTGGCCTCGAACGCCTTGGGATCCAGGGCGTACTTCAGCAGCGACTCGACTTCCTCGGTGGTCGGCCAGATGTCGCCCAGCCACACGTCGCCGTTCTTGCCGCGGCCCACGGGCTCGGTCATCAGGTCGCGCGTGACCGTGCCGGCCAGGGCGTAGGCCACGACCAGCGGGGGCGAGGCCAGGAAGTTGGCCTTGATGTTCGGGTGGATGCGGGCCTCGAAGTTGCGGTTGCCCGAGAGCACGGCCGAGCAGATCAGGTCGTTGCCGGTGATGGCTTCGTTCAGGTCCGGGGTCAGGTCGCCGGCGTTGCCGATGCAGGTGGTGCAGCCGTAGGCGGCCACGTCGAAGCCGAGCTTTTCCAGGTAGGGCAGGAGGCCCGTCTTGGTCAGGTATTCGGTGACCACGCGGGAGCCAGGGGCCAGCGAGGTCTTGATGTGCTTGGGCACGGTCATGCCGGCTTCCACGGCCTTCTTGGCCAGCAGGCCGGCCGCCAGCAGCACGCTGGGGTTGGACGTGTTGGTGCAGGACGTGATGGCGGCGATCAGGATGTCGCCGTTCTTGACCTTGGTGCCGGCGCTGGTGGTGAAAGTCTGCTCCAGCTTTTCGGCCGGCTGGTTGAAGCCGTTCTCGGCGACCGGCTTGGAGTACAGGTCGATGAAGGTGTTCTTGACGTTGCCGATCTCGATGCGGTCCTGCGGACGCTTCGGGCCCGCCAGCGACGGCGCGACGGTGGACAGGTCCAGCGTCAGCAGCTTGGTGAAATTGATGTCCTTCGCCTTGGGCACTCCGAACATCTTCTGGGCCTTGAAATAGGCTTCGAAGGCGGCGATTTCGGCTTCCGTGCGGCCGGTGCCGCGGAAGTAGTCGATGGTGCGTTCGTCGACCGGGAAGAAGCCCATGGTGGCGCCGTACTCCGGCGCCATGTTGCCGATGGTGGCGCGTTCGGCCACGGACAGGCTGGCGGTGCCTTCGCCGCAGAATTCAACGAACTTGCCCACCACCTTCTCGCGGCGCAGCATCTCAGTGATGGTCAGCACCAGGTCGGTGGCGGTGACGCCGCCGCGCAGCTTGCCCTTCAGTTCCACGCCGACCACGTCGGGGGTCAGGAAGTACACGGGCTGGCCCAGCATGCCGGCCTCGGCTTCGATGCCGCCCACGCCCCAGCCCACCACGCCGATGCCGTTGATCATGGTGGTGTGGCTGTCGGTGCCCACCAGGGAGTCGGGGTAGTAGACGTTGTTCTGCTTGTCCAGGTGCACGCCGCGCGCCAGGTACTCCAGGTTGACCTGGTGGACGATGCCGAAGCCCGGAGGCACGACGCCGAAGGTGTCGAACGCCTGCATGCCCCACTTCATGAACTGGTAGCGTTCCTGGTTGCGCTTGAACTCCAGCTTCATGTTCAGGTCCAGCGCATTCTTGGTGCCGAAGTAGTCGATCATGACCGAGTGGTCCACCACCAGGTCCACCGGCACCAGAGGTTCGATGCTCTTGGGGCTCTTGCCCATCTTGTCGGCCACCGAACGCATGGCGGCGATGTCGGCCAGCAGCGGCACGCCGGTGAAGTCCTGCAACACCACGCGGGCCACCACGAACGGAATTTCGTCTTCACGGCGGGCGTTGGCTTGCCAGTTGGCCAGCTGCTTGACGTGCTCTTCGGTCACCTTCTTGCCGTCGCAATTGCGCAGCACGGATTCCAGCACGATGCGGATCGAAACCGGGAGCCGCTGCACGTCGATGCCGAGGGACTTGCCCAGCGCCGGCAGCGAATAGTACTGACAGGATTTATTGCCGATCTTGAAATTCTTGAGGGTGTCTAGGGTGTTGTGCGGCATGATGGACTCCGTGGTTTTGCCCGGTTGAAGCCGGCATTTTCTGGCGTTTTTGGGCATTTGTCATTCTATGTGAGACTGGCGCGTGCGCGGCTGCATGTCTTATATCTTATATAAGACTTGGTCGGACCGTCAAAGTTCCCCTACTGCAATCAGGGGCGGCGCGGCTTTCGGCCTCACCCGATACTCTGGCCGAGGCGCGCGCGAGCCGCAAGCCTCTTTTATCAAGAAAGTCCTACGCGGATGTTGCGGCGCGCCGCGGCAAGCCGGGAACGGTCGCGCCCGCCTGGCCGCTATGCCAGGAAATTGCGCAGCAGCGCGGTCAGTTCCGTGCGCAGGAAATCGACGACCGCGCGCTGCGCGGTCGAGGGGTAGGGATTAGGCGTGGTCAGGATGAACAGCTTGTCGCCCGGCCCCATGGCCTGGTAGGCGGGGAGCACGGGTGTCAGGCGTCCTGCGGCGATGTCCGCATACACCACATAGGCGGGCAGCAGCGCCACGCCCGCGCCAGCGCGCGCGGCCTGGGCCAGGAACGGGAAATACTCCGACTGCAGCCGTGGCGCGAGCTTGGCTTCGTGCAACTGGTCCTTGCGACGCAGGCGCAGCGTGACCTGGGGCCTGGCGTCGGGCGGGCCCAGGAAGTGCAGGCGCGCAAGGTCGCGCGGATGGGCCGGCGCGCCGAACTGTTCCAGATAGGAGGGTGCCGCGCACAGCACCCATTTGACGTCGCCCAGTGCGCGCGCCACGTAATCCTGCGGCGGGGTGGTCATCACCCGCAGCGCCACGTCTATTTCCGAGGAAATCAGGTCGCTCACCCGGTTGGAGAACAGCACGCGCAGGGTCAGCGACGGATGGCGCAGGGCGAAGTCCACCAGCAGCGGGCGCAATTGGTCCAGCTCCCCCAGCCCGGTGGGAATGCTGAGCCGGACGTGTCCCGCCGGTTCCGAGCCCAGCTTTTGCAGGGCGTGGCGGGCGGATTCGACCTCGCGCGCCATGCTCATACAGCACCGAGCCTTGCTGCGTCAGTTCCAGCCTGCGGGTGCTGCGCCGGATGAGCTGGGCGCCAAAGGCGCGTTCCAGCTTCTGCAGGTTGCGGCTGACGTGCGAACGGGTCACGCCGTGGCGCACGGCCGCCTCGCTCAGCGTGCCGGCGTCGACGATAGTGACGAACAGCTGTATCAGGTTGAGGTCCAGCGCGGGCAGGGCGGGCATGCGCGGTCTTATTGTTGACTGTGAGGAAACATAGTTTACGCAAACTGCGGAATTGTCGCGGCGTGGCGCTGATTGATATTCTGGCCTTCACCAAACAGGAGATCAGGCCATGCCTCAAAACCAGCCCGGCGGGACCCTCCCGCAAACCATGTTCCGCGCCGACCTGTTCCACGGCCAGCGCATCCTCGTCACGGGCGGCGGCACCGGCCTGGGCTACGCCATGGCCGAGCGGCTGGCGGCGCTGGGCGCGTCGCTGCACCTGTGGGGGCGCCGCGAGGCCGTGCTGGAGCAGGCCGCCGCCAGCCTGCGCGAACGCTATGGCGCGGAGGTCCACGTTCAGGCAGTGGATATCCGCGACGCCGAGGCGGTGGACGCCGCCGTCGAAGCCATCTGGACCGGGCATGGCGCGCTGACCGGCCTGGTCAACAACGCCGCGGGCAACTTCATCAGCCCCACCGAGAAGCTCTCGCCGCGCGGTTTCAACGCCATCGCGGACACGGTGTTCCGCGGCACCTTCTACACCACGCAGGCCGTGGGCAAGCGCTGGATTGCGCAAGGCACGGGCGGGGCCGTGCTGTCCATTGTGGTGACCTGGGTCTGGACGGGTTCGCCCTTCGTGGTTCCCTCGGCCATGTCCAAGGCCGGCATAGACGCCATGACCAAGTCGCTGGCGATCGAATGGGGCCGCCACGGCATTCGCCTGAACGCCATCGCGCCGGGCGTGATCCCCACCGAAGGCGCCAGCGCGCGCCTGCGGCCCAAGGACCAGGGCGCCGACACCCAGGCGCAGCAGAACCCGATGCGGCGCCTGGGCACCGGGCATGACATGGGCGAGCTCGCCGCCTTCCTGCTGAGCCCCGGCTACGACTGGATCAACGGCCAGACCATCGCGCTGGATGGCGGCGACTATCTCGCCAACGGCGCCTACTTCAAGCAGTACGCCGAATGGAGCGACGCGGACTGGGCCGCCGCGCGCCAGGCCATCGAAGCGCGCACCGCGCAGGACAAGGCCCAGCGCAGCACGGGGGCCGCATGACGGACAGCACCATCCATGCGGGCGGCGAGCGACTGTCAGGCGCGGCGCTGGCGGCGCGCGGTGAACAGGTCGCCGCCGGCCTGGCGGCGATGGGCGTGCGGGAAGGCGATGTGATCGCCGTGTTGCTGCGCAACGGCCTGCCTTATCTGGAGATCATCCAGGCCTGCAAGCGGCTGGGCTGCTACTACTGCCCGATCAACTGGCACTTCACTGGCGCCGAAGTGGCGTTCCTGATTGAAGACAGCGGCGCCCGTGTGCTGATTGCCGATGCCGACCTGTGGCTGCCGCTGCGCGCAGCGCTGCCCGCCGGCCTGCCTGTGCTGCT
>NZ_DATCUY010000548.1:0-12384 GCF_036567245.1 Achromobacter sp.
GGTGCTGGCCGGCCGCGCCAAGGAGGCCCGCCGGGCGCAGCTGGAGCCGCTGGCCAACAGCCTGGATGCGCCCATCCGTCCCGAGCGCGTGGTGCAGTCCCTGAACCGCCTGCTGCCCGACGACGCGGTGGTCTGCGCCGACCCCGGCACGCCTTGCCCGTACTTCTCTGCCTACTACGACGTGTCGCGCCCCGGCCGTCATTTCATCACCAACCGCGCGCATGGCGCGTTGGGCTTCTCCATGTCGGCCGCCCTGGGCGCCTGGGTGGGCCGGCCCCAGTCCAAGTGCGTGTCGGTGATGGGCGACGGCAGCTTCGGCTTCACGGTGGGCGAACTGGAAACCATCGTGCGGCATAAGGCGCCGCTGTTGATGGTGGTGTTCTCGAACTCGGTCTATGGCTGGATCAAGGCCAGCCAGAAGGCGGGCTACGACAAGCGCTATTACAGCGTGGACTTCAATCGCACCGACCATGCCCGCATTGCGGAAGCCTATGGCGTCAAGGCCTGGCGGGTGGAGGATCCGTCCAAGCTGGATGCCGCAATCAAGGCAGCAATGGAGCATGATGGCCCGGCGCTGATCGACGTGGTGGCGCAGCCTTTGCAGGACGCGGCGGCGCCGGTCAGCCAGTGGATGGGCTGACACCACAGTCCTATACTGGTCCGCTTTGGCGGAGCGCTCCGCCAAAGCCCAATGACAGGAGAGTCGGGCATGGATCTGGGCATCAGCGGCAAGACGGCACTGGTATTCGGCGGCAGCCGCGGCATGGGCCGGGCGTGCGCCCTGCAATTGGCGCGGGAAGGCGTGGCGGTCACGATCGCCGCCCGCAATCCCGCGACGCTGGAGCAGGCCGCGGCCGAGATATCGCATGAAACCGGGATAGGGGTGGGCTGGGTGTCGGCCGACCTGACGCAGGCGCAAGGCCGGGACGCGGCCATGGCTGCCTGTCCGCATCCAGACATCCTGATCAACAACGCGGACGGCCCGCTGCCGGGCGACTTCCGCAACTGGAGCCATGACGACTGGATCGCCGCGCTGGATGCCATGATGCTGGGTCCCATCGACATGATCCGCCGGGTGGTGGACGGGATGATGGAGCGGCGCTTCGGACGCATCGTGAATATCGTGTCGCGCAGCGTCAAGGCGCCGCACGCCGAGCTTGGCCTGTCCAATGGCGCCCGTTCGGGCCTGATCGGCTTCGTCAGCGGCTTGGCGCGGCAGACCGTGAGCCACAACGTCACCATCAACAACCTGCTGCCCGGCGCCTTCGCCACGGATGCGCAGGTCAGGCACATACAAGGCATGCTGGAACAGTCTGGCGGCAAGAGCTTCGAGCAGCTCTGGGACGAACGCGGGCGCTCGAACCCGGCGGGCCGCTACGGCCAGCCAGAGGAACTGGGTGCGCTCTGCGCTTATGTGTGTTCCGCGCAGGCCGGCTACATGACGGCGCAGAACATCCTGATCGACGGCGGCGGCTACCCCGGGACTTACTGAAGTCCGGCGCCGCCGGCGCAGGCTGGACGCGGGCAGGCGGAACAGGCAACATTGGGGCCGTTCCAGCCGAGGAAACCCATGGACCAGACGGACATCAAGATACTGGCCTTGCTGCAGAAGGACGCCACCTGTTCGGTCGCCGAGATCGCCGAGCAGGTGCACCTGTCCGTCACGCCCTGTTGGCGCCGCATCCAGAAACTGAAGGATGACGGCGTCATCGCCCGCAACGCCATCTTGCTGGATCCCCGCGCGCTGGGCCTGAACCTGACCGTCTTCGTGTCCATCAAGACCAGCCAGCACAACGAGAAATGGACGCAGAGCCTGATCAATGCCGTGATGGCCTTGCCCAACGTGGTGGAGTTCCACCGCATGGCGGGCGACGTCGATTATCTGCTCAAGGTCGTGGTCGAGGACATGGCGGCTTATGACCGCTTCTACCGCCGCCTGATCGGCGCGGTGGACCTGCTGGACGTCAGCGCCAGCTTCTCGATGGAAGTCATCAAAAGCACCACCGAATTGCCGCTGGACGCGGTGTAGGCGCGCGCGCGCAATTTTTTTTCCGTGGCGGGGGCCGCCGGGGATGCAAATTCCATTCGGCCCGCTGGCCAGACCCCATCACGCAATTCTTTTGCGCAGGCTACGGCGTAGGATATCCCCCACTCCCATCATGGGATGAATCGGGATATCAGAGGCCCCTATGTCGTTGGCAGTACCCGCCGGCTGCGCCGGTACGGAAACTTCGCGGCGCGCGCTTTCGGTGGATGACCTGCTGGTCGGCTGGAACGGCGTCGACGATCTGTGGGTGTTCGCCTACGGATCCCTGATATGGCACCCCGGCTTCACCTGGCGCGAACGACGGCTGGCGACGGTGCGCGGCTATCACCGGTCCCTGTGCCTGTGGTCGCATGACCATCGCGGCTCGCCCGACAATCCCGGCCTGGTGTTTGGCCTGGACCGGGGGGGCTGCTGCCGCGGCGTGGCTTTCCAGATCGCCGCCTGCGACGTGCTTGCGGTATTCCAGGCGCTGTGGCGCCGGGAAATGATCACGGGCGCCTACTCGCCGCGCTGGCTCACCTGCCATACGGAAGCCGCGCCGGTGCGCGGGTTGGTGTTCCTGTTGAACCGGGCTTGCCAGGAATACGCGGCCGGGCTGAGCGACGACCGCCTGCTCGCATCGGTACGCAATGCCGTGGGCCATTCGGGGCCTTGCCTGGATTATGTCGTGGAGACCGAGCGCGCGCTGCGTGCGCACGGCATCGACGATTGGCGCCTGGGCGATCTGGTGCGCAGGCTGGGTCAAGCCTTCTGAGGCGGGCGAGCGCTTCAAAAACTCCAGCGGCCGAACATGAACAGCACGTTGCCCGCGCCAGCCGAGCCCGGGATATAGGTCGCGTACAGCATCGCGTCCTTGTAGCCCGCGCTCACCAGCGGCAGGATGCCTGGAAACGGCACGTAGCTCATGATGTCGTGACGCGCCGTCAGGAAGACAGTATAGCCCGCGCCCAGGCGGACATTTTCACTGACTCGCCCGATCTTGAGGAAACCGTAGCCGGCGATGGGTTCGACCTTGCTGTGCGAGTCGAGGAAAGCCATGGCGTACAGGCCCTGCCAGTCGCCGTCTTCGTCGTAGATGCTGCGGCCGTAGCCGCCGCCCCAGGCCAGCTCATTGAAGCTGTCGATCTTCTCTTTGCTGTAGGTGGCGCGGTTGTGCCACGAGTAGCCGGTGAAGTACAGGTCATTGCCGCCCTCGGTCCAGATCTGGTCCAGGCGGTTGCAGGCCGATTTTGCCCAGGAGGGCATGCTGTCACAGGCTTGGGCGGTAGCGGCGAAGGTGGCGAGCAGCAGGCAAAGGATTGCCGCCCGGAATCTTGCGGTCATTATTGGCACTGAAAGGGGAAGGATGACAATCCCATTACTGTAATGGAACGGTCGCCATCCACCCTGTCAGCTAGCTGTCAAGCAGGCATCGCCAGAGGGAGGCCGATTTCTTTTACTGTTGTATCCGGACTACAGCAGGAAAATTGTCGCCAGGCCCAGAAAGATGAAGAACCCCAGCGAATCGGTGGCAAAGGTCAGGAGCACCGACGAGCCCATCGCCGGATCCTTGCCGAAGCGGGCGCGCACCATCGGCACCAGCACGCCCACCGACGCGCCTACCAGCATGTTGCAGATCATGGCGGCCATCATCACCAGCGCGATGGACAGCGAATGCGAAATCGCCCAGGCGAACAGCGCAGCGACCAGGCTGCCGCACAGCCCCACCATCAGGGTGACGAGGAGCTCGCGCTTGACCAACTGCCACAGGTTGCGGCCGGTGATCCGGCCCATCGCCAGGGCCCGGATGATCAGGGTCATGGTCTGGTTGCCGGAGTTCCCGCCGATGCCGGCTACGATGGACATCAGGAACGCCAGGATGACGATCTGGCTGACCGTGCCCTCGAACTGGGAGGCCACGAAAGAGGCCGTGGCGGCGGTACAGAGGTTGAACAGCAGCCAGGGGGCGCGGTTGCGCAGGGCCGTGGCGACGGGCGCGAAAATGTCTTCTTCCTGCAGGCCGGCGCGCGACAGCGCCTGTTCCTGGGAGTCTTCGCGCATCACGTCGACCACGTCGGCGATGGTGACCCGGCCGATCAGGCGGCCCTGGTCGTCCATGACGGGCGCGGAGACCAGATCGTAGCGTTCGAAGGCGCCGGCGGCATCGGCGTCGGAATCCAGCGGGTTGAGCGCCAGGAAGTCCGAGTTCATGACCGCGCTCACTTCGGTTTCGGGCTCGCTGACCAGCAGCTTGGACAGGGGCAGGATGCCTTGCAGCTTGTCCTGGCGGTCCACCACGAAGATCTGATCGGTGTGGTCGGGTAGTTCGTGCAGCCGGCGCAGGTAGCGCAGCACCACTTCCAGCGTTACGTCCTCGCGCACCCGGACCATCTCGAAGTCCATGATCGCGCCCACGCTGTCTTCCGGATAGCCCATGGCTTCCAGCAGCTGCGCGCGTTCCTCTTCGGTCAGGCCCTTCTGGACCTCGGCCACCACGTCGGGCGGCAGGTCGGGCGCCAGGTCGGCCAGCTCGTCGGCGTCCATGTTGCCGGTGGCGGCAACCAGGTCCTGGCGGTCCATCGCTTCGATCAGCGATTCCCGTACCCAGTCTTCGACTTCCAGCAGCACGTCCGCGTCGTGCTCGGGGCTGACCAGTTTCCAGATGGCTTGCCGTTCGTCCTTGGGCAGCGACTCCAGGATGAAGGCGATGTCGGACGGATGCAGGCCGTCCAGCAGGGTCTTGAGTTCGGCTTCGTGCTGGCGATGCACCAGATCTTCGACCAGCGAGGCCTTGGAGTCGCCTTCTTCCTGGCGATGCACCAGGTCGGCCACCAGTTGCTGGCGGCGCAGGCGTTCCTGCACTTCCGCCAGCGCGTGTTGGGCGTCTTCCGGGTCGAGGCGGCGGGGCGTCGCGGGCGGTTTCTGCGCGGCGGCGGACTGCGTCATGCGATACGGCTCAAAGAGTAGGGAGGGGACGGCGGCGGCGGGCTTCGTCGGTGGCGACGTAGGTCAGCGTGGCCTCGGTGACCTTGACGATCTCGGCGTCCAGCCGCTGGCGCTCCGCGTAGACCTCGACGGACACCGTGACGGAGGTCGTGCCGGTTTTGGTGATGGCTGCGTAGAAACTGAGCAGGTCGCCCACGAACACCGGCTCTTTGAACTGGAAGGCATTGACCGCGACGGTGGCCACGCGTCCGGCGGCGCGGCGCGCGGCGGGAATCGATCCGGCGATGTCGACCTGGGACATGATCCAGCCGCCAAAAACGTCCCCGTGGATATTGGCGTCCGCCGGCATCGGCATGACGCGCAATACCGCGTCGCGATCGGCGGGCAAAGTCGTAAATGGGGTTTTGGTGCTGGAGGTCATGCGGCCGACTCCACTGCTAGGGAACCAGCCGATTATGCAGGAAAAACGCGACAGCGGCGTGCATGCGCGAAGCCCGCCGCCCCTCTGGGCGCGGCGGGCCGGGGATCAGGACGCCAGCTTGACGATGCCGTAACCGCCGACCAGCAGCCAGAGGTACAGGATCAGGCCCAGCGCCATCACCCGGGGACCGGCCTTGCGGATCTGGGCGAAACGGGTTTCGATGCCCAGCGCGGTCATGGCCATGGTCAGGGCGAAGACGTCCAGGCGGCGGATGGCGGCCACGGCGTCCGGGGGAATGATGTTCAGCGAATTGATGATGGCCAACACCAGGAAGCCCACCGCGAACCAGGGAATGGGGAGCTTGGCGCCCTTGGCCTGGCCGCCGGCGGCATGCGAGGCGGCGCTGCGCAGATACATGCCCAGGATCAGCAGGACCGGCACCAGCAGGGCCACGCGGGTCATCTTCACGATGGTGGCGACTTCGGTGGTGGCGGGGTCGATATTGCTGGCCGCGCCGACGACCTGGGCCACTTCATGGATGGTGCCGCCGATATAGATGCCCAGGGCCTGGGTGTCGAAGTTCAGCCAGCCCGCGTGGTAGAGCACGGGGTACAGGAACATGGACAGGGTGCCGAACAGCACCACGGTGGCCACGGCTACCGCGCTCTTGTGGGGAGCGGCCCGCAGCGTGGGTTCGAAGGCCAGCACGGCGGCGGCGCCGCAGATGGCGCTGCCAGCGGCGGTCAGCATGGCAGTGTCGCGGTCCAGGCCGAGCAAGCGCTGGCCCACCACCGTGCCGAGTACCAGGGTGCCCACCACTACCGCCACCGAGACCGCCAGTCCGGGCAGGCCCACTGCGGCGATCTGCTGGATGCTGATGTTCAGGCCGTAAAAGGCCACGGCGATGCGCAGCAGGCGCCGCGCGGTGAAGTTCACGCCTACACCCCAGTCGGCCGGCATGGTGCCGCGCAGGAAGTTGCCGTAGAGCATGCCGCAGACGATGCCCACCACCAGCGGCGAAAAGCCCAGCTGACGAATAGCGGGCAGGTCCGCCAGTTGCATCACCGCGCCGGCCAGCAGGCCGACGAACAGCACGCCATTGAGCTTGTCGCGCCAGGGCGTGGCGGCGGGAGGCGCCACCGGCGTGGCTGGCGTGGCGGGTAGGGGGACGGCGGTGCTGGTGGAGGTACTCATGGCTGGCCTTTTGGACGAGGCATATCTAAATAACTTCCCGAAATATTAATTTGCGGCCTACTATTTGAAAAATCTTTATTTCGGATATGTAATATCAGAAATTCTGATGTTTAAGCGACCATGACCCCGGACCAGCTACTTACCTTCGCCAGCGTGGCCGATGCCGGCAACATCAGCCGCGCCGCGCAACAATTGAACCTGTCGCAGCCCGCGGTTTCAGGCCAGCTGCGGATGTTGCAGGAATGGTTCGGCGAGCCGCTGTACCGCCGTAGCGGCCACGGCATAGCGTTGACCGAGGCCGGCGAACGCCTGGCCGAGCAGGCCCGCCAGTTGCGCCAGGTGTACCGGCAGGCGCAGGCGGTGCGGGAATCCTGGCGCGGACTGGAAACCGGCGATCTGCGCCTGGGCGCCAGCACCACTCCCGCCAGCTATCTGCTGCCCAGCCTGGTGGCGGACTTCCGCCATGCCTTCCCGGCGGTCAGCCTGCATCTGTCCGACGGCAACACGCGTGAAATCGTCGAGCGCCTGCCGGCCCTGGATCTGGCGTTCATCGAAGGCGACGTGCCTACGGGCCTGCCCGCGGATACTGCGGTGCATGCCTGGCGCCAGGACGAAGTGGTGGCGGTGGTGCGCGCGGACCATGCGCTGGCGAGCAAAGGGGCGGTGACGCTGCGCGACTTGGCGGCATCGGCGCTGATCATGCGTGAACCCGGTTCAGGCGTGCGCCGGCTGGTGGAGCGCGCATTTGCGGACGCCGGCCTGGCGCCGTCGGTGGGCCTGGAGCTGGCCGGCGTCGAGGGGGTGAAACAGGCGGTGCGGGCTGGACTGGGTGTGGGCTTTGTGTCCGTCATGTCGATGCGGCACGAGGATGGAGCCCTGGCGGCCTTGCGCCTGTTGCCCCGGCCGCTGACGCGGACCCTGAGCATCCTGGTGCCGCATGCGGACGCGGCCGCCCGCGCCGCCGAACGCTTCCTGGCGATGTGCCTGGCAGTCGGGACGGCGGACGGCGTTTAAGGATCAGGCCTTGGCCAGGCGCTTGAGCGCCAGCTGGACCCAGTAGGTGCCACCCAGCGGCAGCAGTTCGTCGTTGAAGTCGTAGCTGCCGTTGTGCAGCATGCAGGGACCCAGCCCGTGGCCGCTGTCGCGGTGGTCGCCAGTGCCATTGCCGATCCAGACATAACAGCCCGGCAGTTCCTGCAGCATGAAGGCGAAATCTTCCGCGCCCATGGTGGGCTGCACGTGGTCGTTGACGTTGGCCTCGCCCACGATGTCGCGCAGCACGTCGGCGCAGAACGCGGCTTCTTCGGCATGGTTGATGGTGGGCGGATAGTTGCGCTGGAACGTGAATTCGACTTCGCAGTCCATCGCCGCGCAGGTGTGGCGCGCGATCTCTTCCATACGGCGTTCGATCAAGTCCAGCACGTCCAGCGTGAAGGTGCGCACGGTGCCGCGCAATTCGGCGTGGTTGGGCACGACGTTGTCGGCGCTGCCGGCATGGATCTGCGTGATGCTGAGCACCGCCGCGTCCAGCGGATTGCGGTTGCGCGTGATGATGGTCTGCAGCGATTGCGCCAGTTGCACCGCCGCCATGACCGGATCGATGCCTAGATTGGGCATGCCGGCGTGCGTGCCCTTGCCCTTCACGATGATGGAGAACTCGTTGCTGGAGGCCATGATGGGGCCCGCGGTCAGGCCGAACTGGCCGGGCTTCATGCCGGGCCAGTTGTGCATGCCGAACACCGCTTCCATGGGGAAGCGCTTGAACAGGCCGTCGTCGATCATGCGCTTGGCGCCGCCGCCGCCTTCTTCCGCGGGCTGGAAGATCACGTAGACCGTGCCGGCGTAGTCGCGGTGCTGCGACAGGTATTGCGCGGCGGCCAGCAGCATGGCCGTGTGGCCGTCGTGGCCGCAGGCGTGCATCTTGCCGGCGTTGGTGCTGGCGTGCGCGAAGGTGTTGGCCTCCTGCATGGGCAGGGCGTCCATGTCGGCGCGCAGGCCTACTGCGCGGTCGCCCGGCAGATTGCCGCGGATGATGCCGACCACGCCGGTGCCGCCCAGGCCGCGGTCGATTTCAATGCCCCATTCTTCGAGTTTCGCCGCCACCACGTCGGCGGTGCGGAACTCTTCGAAAGCCAGTTCGGGATGCGCGTGGATGTCGCGTCGGATCTTGGAAATGTCGTGATGCCACGCGACGATGGGTTCGAGCAGTTTCATGGAGCTCTCGGGCGAAAAAAGGGAACGCAACAAGGGTATCATCAATCAAAAACCAATTTAATGGAGACAAATACCATGATGCGTCCGTGGCTTGCCCATTATCCGCAGGGGGTTCCAGCGGAGATATCCACAGAGGGTTATGCCTCCCTGACTGACTTGCTGGACCGGGCCTGCAAGCAGTACGCCTCGTGCATCGCCTGCACCGCGATGGGCAGCGACATCACCTATGCGCAGCTTGACGCCCACGCGCAGGCATTCGCCGGCTGGCTGCAAAGCATGGGCCTCTCCAAGGGAGAGCGGGTGGCATTGATGATGCCGAACGTGCCGGCCTATCTGGTCAGCATGCTGGGCACGCTGCGCGCGGGGCTGGTCGTGGTGAACGTGAATCCGCTTTACACCGCCGAAGAGCTGCAGCGGCAACTGCAGGACAGCGGCGCGTCGGCCATCGTCATCCTGGAGAACTTCGCGCACACCTTGCAGCGGGTCACGGACCGTGGGCAGCTCAAGCACATCATCGTGACCGGCCCCGGCGATCTGCTCGGCGGCCTGAAGGCGCCGCTGGTGAACCTGGCCGCTCGCTATATCAAGAAGATCGTTCCCCCGTGGCAAATCGATGGCGCCCGCAAGCTGCCCGATGTGCTGCACGCTGGCGCGCGCCAGCGCTTTACGCCGCCGGCGCTGTCGATGGACGACGTGGCGGTGCTGCAATACACCGGCGGCACCACCGGCGTGCCCAAGGGCGCGATGCTGTCCCATCGCAATCTGGTGGCCAATGTGCTGCAGACGGAAGCGGTGGCGCAGCCCGTGGTTCATGACCTCGCGGACCAGCAGCTCACCATCATCAGCGCGCTGCCGCTCTACCACGTGTTCGCGATGACCGTGTGCGGGCTGTATGGCCTGCATGCGGGCATGCGCAACGTCCTCATCATCAATCCGCGCGACCAGCCTGCGCTGATCAATGCGTGGCGCAAGGTCCCCATCAATTTGTTCCCCGGCGTCAATACGCTGTTTAACGCGCTGGCGCACAACGACGACTTCGCCCGGCTGGACTTTTCGGCCCTGCGGCTGACCTTGGGCGGCGGCATGGCGGTGCAGCAGCAGGTCGCCGAACGTTGGCTGAAGATCACCGGCAGGCCGCTGATCGAAGGCTATGGCCTGTCGGAAACCTCGCCGGTGGCCACCGTGAATCCCACCAACGCGACCGCCTACTCCGGTTCCATCGGCTTGCCGCTGCCGTCCACCGATGTGGCCATCCTGGACGACGAAGGCCGCGAAGTGCCGCTGGGCGAGCGTGGCGAAGTGGGTATCCGCGGGCCGCAGGTCATGCTGGGATATTGGCAGAAGCCCGAGGAAACCCGGCACTCCATGACGGCCGACGGATACTTCCGCACGGGCGACATCGGCATCATGGATGAGCAGGGCTATACCCGCATTGTCGATCGCAAGAAAGACATGATTGCCGTGTCGGGCTTCAAGGTCTATCCGAACGAGGTCGAGGCGGCCGTGGCCCAGCATCCCGGCGTGCTGGAGTGCGCGGCGATCGGCGTGCCGGACGAGCACTCGGGCGAGGCCGTCAAGGTGTTCGTGGTGCGGCGGGATCCGACGCTGACCGAGGCGCAGATTCAGGATTGGTGCCGCGACAAGCTCACGGGCTACAAGCGTCCGCGCTACGTGGAGTTCCGCGACGAACTGCCCAAGAGCAACGTGGGCAAGATACTGCGCCGGGAGCTGCGCCCCGATGCGGTCGCAGGCGCACCCACGGGCACGACTGCGTAAGGGCCGTCAGCCCTTGTTGTCCAGGTGCGGCGCGATCATGTCGTGCAGGGCGCGCTCGATGGCCTTGTTGCCCGCCACGACGCGCCCGCCGATGGGCCAGGGATCTTGCCGGTGCATGTCAGAACATGCACCGCCCGCCTCGCGCAGGATCAGTGTGCCGGCGGCTACGTCCCAGGGCGCCAGGCCCATTTCCCAATAGCCGTCGTAGCGGCCGCAAGCGGTCCATGCCAGGTCCAACGCGGCCGCGCCCATGCGGCGCACGCCGCGGGCGCGGTTGATGGCGTCATGCAGCATGGGCATGTATTGCGCGGCGAATGAAAAATCGCGGAAGGGAAAGCCGGTGGCCAGCACCGCGTCTTCGATGGTCGGCGTGCGCGAGCACTTGATGCGCCGGCCGTTGAGCCAGGCGCCCAGGCCGTAGACCGCGGTAAAGAGTTCCTCGCGGCTGGGGTCGTACACCACGCCGACCACGGGCGTGTCCTCGGCCAGCGTTTCGGTGGCCGATATGGCGGTGCCGGCGTGCGCGATCAGGGCGATCGACACCGCGTAATGCGGAATGTCGTGCAGGAAGTTGGTGGTGCCGTCCAGTGGATCGATGTACCAGGTGGCGCGGCCCTGCGGCTTGCCGCCGGTCTCTTCGGCGACGATGCCAAACTTGGGCGTGCGCGCTTGCAGCTCCTGGATAATAGCGGCCTCCGCCTCGCGGTCCGCCTGGGACACGAGATCGTTGCGCGCCTTGCGGTCGATCACGAGATCCGCGCGGTGATGCGCGTAGGATTGCAGTATGGCCGCGCCGGCATGGGCCGCCGTGACTGCCGCGTCGATCGCGGCGCACAGGTCGATGGGCGAGGTCTGCGAACGGGGCTGATCGTAGGTATCCATGAAACCAGTGTAAGCCCATGTATGCGTCAAATCCGTGGCAGCGCGCCGAATCCGCCGCGCCGCGTGGTGTCCGCCCAACGCAGCCGCATCCGATGATCCGCGCTGATTCCCATTCTCCATTTCGTCCGCCGCCGCCGTTTCCATGTCCTTCACCTATGCTCCCCTGATCCCTGCCAAGGCTGAATTCGATGCCGACGGGCGGCTCTACAGCCCCTCTTATGGCGATGTCTATCATTCGCCATCGGGCGCGCTGGGGCAGGCGGAACACGTGTTCCTGCGGGGCAACGGCCTGCCCGAGCGTTGGCGAGGACGCCGCGCGTTCACGGTTTGCGAAACAGGCTTCGGCCTGGGGCTGAACTTCCTCGCTCTCTGGCAAGCGTGGCGCGACGATCCCCAGCGCAGTGCCGCGCTACATGTGGTGTCGCTGGAAGGGCATCCCTTCGAGCGCGAAGACCTGGCGGCCCTGCTGACGCGTTACGCGCCCGAACCGTTGGCTGGCCTGGGGCGGCAACTGGCGGCGCAATGGCCGGTCCTGTTGCCTGGATTGCATCGCCTGGAGTTCGAGGGCGGCGCCGTCACGCTGATGCTGGGCTTCGGCGATGCGCAGGTCCTGGCGTCCCGCCTGAGCGCCAGCATGGACGCATTCTTCCTGGACGGCTTCGCGCCCGAACGCAATCCGCGGATGTGGGAGCTGCCATTGCTGCGCGACCTGGCCAGGCTGGCGGCGCCCGGCGCCACGCTGGCCACATGGGCCTGCACCGGCGAATTGCGCCACGCCTTGCAGACCGCGGGTTTCGAGGCGCGACGCGCGTCTGGCTACGGCGGCAAATGGCATATGACCGTGGCGACCGCAATCACGCCGGGCAGCGCGGCACCGAGCGTCCCGGAAGGGGATTCCCGCTATGCCGTGGTGGTGGGGGCGGGG
>NZ_DATCUY010000549.1:0-10222 GCF_036567245.1 Achromobacter sp.
AGCGGCCGATGGCGTAGGCCTGCATCAGGCGCGGCGTGGCCGCCGCGTGCAGCAGGCCGTCGGCATCGCGCGACGCCGCGGTCAATCTGCCCACCGACCATTCGGGCACTTCCTCGATCTGGTGCCCACGCTGGCGCAGCGCTACGATGACCTCGGCCCCGAAGCTCGCCTCCACCGCCAGATGCCCCGGCTTGCGGTCCCGCGGATAGAAGGACGTGGGGAAGTGCATGGTGTGGGACATGGGCAGGTCGATCGCTTCCTGCAGGTTCAGGCCGTGATGCACGTGGCGCAGGAAGAACAGCAATTGCCATTGCTCCTGCTGGTCGCCGCCGGGAGTGCCGAAGGCCAGATAGGGCTTGCCGTCGCGCAGCGCCAGCGAGGGCGTCAGCGTGGTGCGCGGACGCTTGCCGGGCGCCAACGTGCCGGGCAGTCCCTCTTCCAGCCAGAACATCTGCGCGCGGGTATTCAGCCCGAAGCCCAGCTCTGGAATCACCGGCGAGGACTGGAACCACCCGCCCGAAGGCGTGGCCGAGATCATGTTGCCCCAGCGGTCGATGACGTCCACGTGGGTGGTGTCGCCGCGCTTGGCGGAGGCGCGCATGTCGGCCAGCGTGGGCTCATTGGTGGCGCTGCCGGGCGCGGAGACCTTGGACAGGCGTTCCAGCGTGTCTATGACGCGCTTCACCTGTGCCTCGAAACCGGGCACCTGGCCGGGCAGCAGGTCCTGCGAGGCCGACTCGCCGATCAGCGCGCGGCGTTCGGCGTTATAGGCATCGGACAGCAGGTGGTCCAGCGGCACGTCGACAAAATCCGGGTCGCCGTAATAGGCCTCGCGGTCGGCGAAGGCCAGCTTCATGGCTTCGGTCACGCGATGCACGAATTCGGCGCTGGTCGGACTGACGCCGGCCAGGTCCATATCCTTGAGCAGTGCCAGCGTCTGCAGGAAGACCGGGCCCTGGCTCCAGGAACCGGCCTTGGCCACGGTGTAGCCGTGATAGTCGTAGGTAACCGGCTTGTCATAGCTGGCCGACCAGCCCGCCAGGTCGTCGGCGGTAATGACGCCCCGGTGGGTGGAACCGCTCTCGTCCATGACGTCGGTGTTGCGCGCGAACTTGTCGATTTCCTCGGCCACGAAGCCGCGGTAGAAGGCGTCGCGCGCCGCCTCGATCTGGCGCTCGCGGTCCGCGCCGGCGCTTTCGGCCTGCTGCAGCACGCGGGTCCAGGTGCGGGCCAGCGCCGGATTGCGGAACAGCTTGCGCGCCTCGGGCACCTTGCCGCCCGGCACGTAGACCTCGGCGGTCGTCGGCCAATGGGTCTGGAAGAAATCCTTCAGGCCCGCGATGGTATTGGAGATGCGCGGCATCAGCGCGTGGCCGTGCTCCGCGTAATAGATAGCGGGCTCCAGCACGTCGCGCACGCGCATGCTGCCGTGGTCGCGCAGCAGCAGCATCCAGGCGTCGAAAGCGCCCGGGATGACGGTGGCCAGCAGGCCGTTGCCCGGGATGAGTTTGAGGCCTTCGGCGCGGTAGCGTTCGAGCGTGGCGGCCGCGGGCGTGGTGCCCTGGCCGCACAGCACCTCGACGCGGCCGGTGCGCGCGGAATAGAACACCGCGGGCACTTCGCCCGCGGGGCCGACCAGATGGGGTTCCACCACCTGCAGCACGAAGGCTGAGGCGACGCAAGCATCGAAGGCGTTGCCGCCGCGCTCCAGCAGCGACATGCCGGCCGCGCTGGCCAGCCAATGGGTGGACGTCACGACCCCGAAGGTGCCGAGGATTTCCGGGCGAGTGGTAAACATGATGGTTCCTATGAGGGCTGCGGTCAGGCATCAAGCCGCTGAGACGCAGACACTTCCAATACGGCGAATACCAGGCGACGAAAAAGCCAAGCACGCCAGAAAGACCTACGGGCGCAATACTTCAGGGGCGCCGCGGATCCGGCTCCGCCGGTCCGCCTGCGCCGCTCCCTGGAGCCCGCGCCAGCAGGTAGGGGGAGCCTACTTTTTAGCGACAGTGACACCCTTCAGGCGAATCAAGCCATCCGGGTACGGTACAAAGCCTTCCAACTTCTTCTGCACGCCAAAGGTCCACGGCAGATAGAACAGGTAGACGATGGGACGCTGGTCCTGCATGGTCGCCAGCACCTGGTCATACATGGCGCGGCGCTTGGCGGTGTCGGACTCGGCGCGGGCGTCGTTGAGCAGCTTGTCGACACCGGCGTCGCAGAACTTGCCGTCGTTCAGGTTGCCCTTGCAGCTCAGGTACTGATGGATGTTGCCGCTGGGATCGACACGGCCCGACCAGCCGCTCTGCCCCACTTCGAAGTCGCCGCGCGCAAGCGACGATTGCAGCGACGCGAACTCCACCGGACGCAGAGTGATGTCGAAGCCTGCTTCGGCGCCCATGGCCTGCACCAATTCGAACACCTGCTGCATGGTGGTGTTGTTGCCGAAGGTGATCTCGAACTTGACGCGGTCAAAGCCCGCTTCCTTCAGCAGGGCCTGCGCCTTCTTGGGATCGCGGCCCTTGTGTTCGAAAGCGGTGTTGTAGGCGAAGCTGGCCGGCGGGAACGGCTGATAGGCGGGCTGGAACATGCCTTCGCCGATCACCTGGTTGAGCACGTCGCGGTCGATCGCGAGGTCCAGCGCCTGGCGCACGCGCTTGTCCTTGGCCAGCGGGTTGTTGGCGCGCGCGCCGTTGGCCAGGTTCACCGAAATGGCCTGGAAGCCCAGGCCGGTCACCGGCGCCAGGGTCAGGTTCTTGTCGTCCTTCACGGCCTTGGCATCGCTGGGCGCGACGCGCTCGATGATGTCCAGGTCGCCGGCGCGCAGGTTGTTCAGGCGCACGGTGTTGTCGGGAATCGGGGTGTAGACCAGGCGGTCGAAGTGATAGTTGGCCGCATCCCAGTATTTGGGAAATTTTTCGAGCACGATGCGGTCGTTCTGCACGCGCTCCTTGAACTGGTAGGGACCCGAGCACACCGGCTTGCCGCCGGGATCCTTGTCGAAGCTGGCGGGCGACATCATCATCCCGGCACGGTCCGACAGTTGCGACAACAGCGAGGCGTCGGGTTCGGACAGGTTCAGCACCACGGTGCTGGCGTCCGGGGCCTCGACGCTGGCGACGGTGGCCAGTTCGCTCTTGCGGTTGCTGTCGGGCAAGGTGCGGGCGCGGTCCAGGTTGGCCTTGACGGCCGCGGCGTCCACCGGCGTGCCGTCATGGAACACGGCATCCGTGCGCAGCTTGAAGGTCAGCACCTTGTGGTCCGGGCTGATGGTCCAGGATTGCGCCAGCTGCGGCACGATCTTCAGGTCCGGGGTGATCTCGACCAGCTTGTCGCACAGGGAAGCGAAGACGATGCGGCCCACGAAGGTGCGGGCGCGCACCGGGTCCAGCACGTCGGGGTCGTCCTGCAGGCCGATACGCAGGGTGGATTGGGCTTGCGCCAATCCGCTGGCCAGCATTCCCGCCATGGCCATGGCGAGGCAAAGTTTACGCATGAAAGATCTCCGTCGGTTCAGGTCGGCCTGGTTCCCCGCGCGGGCGCGCCGCCCGGCATGAGGGAACAGACCCGAGCCGTGCTGCATCCGGGTCCATCCCCCGCTGCGCACGTTCTTGTTGGATTCTGCGCCAGGCGCGCGGCGATTGTATAGAGCGGCGGCTGTCGTAAGCCTAAATGCCTGCCGGGCGGCCGCCTTGCGGACGCGCTTTCAGGGAATGCGGCAAGGCGCCGCGAAATCCACCGCGGCCTGGACCTCGGCGCGCAGCTTGGCGACCAGCGGCCGGGCGTCGTCGCGGCGGTACTGGAACGCGTAGGGCAAGGCCGCCAGGGGCATATCTCCTTCCAGCACGCGCAGACTGCCCTCGGCCTGTAGCGTGCTGGCCCAATGGCTGGGCAGAAGGCCGACGCCGGTGCCTTCTATGAGCAGGCCGACCACCGCCCCCCAGTTGTTGCAGCAGAGGCGTTCGCCAGCTGCCTCGCGGCCCGCCAACCAGTCATCGATGATGCGCGTGGTGCCGGCCCCCGCCGGCAGCGTCACCAGCGGCAGGCGTTCCAGCAGCGCGGGCGTCATGCGCGTGGCGCCGTCCAGCACGGCGGGCGCGGCGACCCAGGAGAACTCGGCCTGGCCTATGGAGGTGGAGGCGATATTGGGCCGCGAAGAACGGCCGGCGATCACGGCGAAGTCCAGCTCACCGTCGGCCACGCGCTGCTCCAGCACCTGGCCGATGTCCACATAGGGTTCCAGCACCAGGTCCGGATAGGCGGCGCGCACTCCCCGGATCAGCCGCGGCAGCCAGGTCAGCGCCGTCAGTTCGCCCACGCCGAAGCGGCAGCGGCCGCTGAGGCCCGCGCTTTGCGCCAGCGACGTCCGGATCTGTTCGGCCGAGGCCAGCAGGTCGCGCGCCTGCGGCAGCAGGCGCTGGCCGGCATCGGTCAGCGCGGCCTTGTGGCCGCTGCGGTCGAAAAGGGATAGGCCCAAACCTTCCTCGAGCTCGGTGATGCGCTTGGACAGCGACGACACCGACAGGTGCAGGCGCTCGGCCGCCACGGCGAAACTTGCGCAGGTGGCGGCCCAGTAGAAGGCTTCGAGTTGCTTGAGGGTCATGCCGGGATTGTAGGGGCGCCCGGCTGAGGGTCGCCCGGCATACGGTCTCCGCGGATTCAGGCGGCTTTCGGCATCAGCAAGTGCGCGGAAAACCGGAGGGTATCGATGGCGGCGCGGAGCATGCGCTCGACGCGCGGCCAGATATCGCCCTTGAGGCGATCGGACCAGCAGATGCTGTCAAACACCCCGTCGACCAGGGCGTGCAGATAGAGGTTGGACAGGCGCACGTCCAGCGCGCGCGGCAGGTCTTCGCGCTTGACCGCGGCGCGCAGCAGTTTCTCCGAGGTGCGCAGTGCGTGGCGCTCCCACAGGTCGCGGCGGCGCAGCAGGGGCGCGTTCTCGTCGCTGCGTTCGCATTTCAGATACAGGATCTCCAGCACGCGCTGCACCGAGCCTTCCTGAGCGTAGATCTGGATGTACTGCCGCATGGAGGAGTAGAGGGATTCCAGCGCCTCGCCCTCGGTCGACACCTGGGTCAGCGGCGCAGCCTCGCCCAGCGCGCGGTCGCACATGGCGATGCAGACGTCGATCTTGTTCTTGTAATGGCCGTAGACGGCGCCCCGGGACACGCCCGCATAGTCCGCAATGTCGCTCATGGTTGTGGCGGCCACCCCTTTGGACAGGAACACGTGCTCGGCGGCATCCAGGATGCGGTCGCGGGTGCGTTGGGACTCTTCTTTCGTCTTGCGGGCCATGCGGGGACCTCCTACTTAAAAATACGGTGGCAAAAAAACGGCGGCTTCCACACCGGAAGCCGCCCTCTCCACACACTGTGAATAAGTGTGTAGCGGGAAGCATACTTCCGAACAAAATAATTAATCAAGCGTGACGGATTAAATGATAGACTCGCTTCCCCACGCGGGAAAGTCGGCGCCTTTCCCCACCTCAGCCCTCTGCGGCCCCATCAGACAACTTTAAAAATGAAGCAAAGAGTCTCTCTACGCACGCTCGCCCTTTTTTCCGTAGTAATTCTTATTACCGGTTGCTCGAAACCGGAAGCCCAAACAGCCGCCGAGGCTCCCGCCGAAGTCGGCGTCATCGTCGCGGCGGCCACGCCCACCAGCGTCGCCACCGAATTGCCGGGCCGGCTGGAGCCCTACCGCGAGGCCGAGGTACGCGCGCGAGTGGCCGGCATCGTTACCGCGCGCCTGTATGAGGAAGGACAGGACGTGACGCGCGGCGCCGCCCTGTTCCAGATCGATCCGGCTCCCTTGCAGGCCGCCTACGATTCCGAAGCCGCGAACCTGGCGCGCGCGCAGGCCAACCTGTCCGCCGCCGCCGACAAGCTGCGTCGTTACGCCGACCTGGTGTCGGACCGCGCCATCAGCGAGCGCGACCACGCCGAAAGCGTGGCGCAGGAACGCCAGGCCCGGGCCGAGGTCGCCCTGGCTCGCGCCAACCTGCAAAGCGCCAAGCTGAAGCTGGATTACGCGCGGGTCACCTCGCCCATCGACGGCCGGGCGCGGCGCGCCCTGGTCACCGAAGGCGCGCTGGTGGGCGAAGGCCAGGCCACGCCGCTGACCGTGGTCCAGCAGATCGACCCGATCTATGTGAACTTCGCCCAGCCCGCCGCCGAGGTGATGCAGTTGCAGAAGCAGATCCGCGCCGGAGCCCTGGAAGGCGTGGCGCCGGACCAGGTGCAGGTGCGGCTGCTGCTGCCCGACGGTTCCGAGTACGGGCGCGGCGGCACGCTGTCGTTCGCCGACCTGGCGGTGGATCCGGGCACGGACAACGTCACCATGCGGGCGCTGTTCGAGAATCCGGGCCGCGACCTGCTGCCGGGCATGTATGTGCGCGTGCGGCTGGAGCAGGCGATCAACCGCGACACCTACCTGGTGCCGCGCAACGCCCTGCTGCGCAACACCGAAGGCGCGCACGTGCTGGCCGCGGGCCCGGACGGAGAACTGAAGAAGATCGCCGTCACCGCGCAGCGGCTGCAAGGCCCGTACTGGATCGTCACGCAAGGACTTGCCGGCGGCGAACGCATCGTCGTCGAGAACGCCGCCCAATTGGCGGCGGGCCAGAAAATCAAACCGGTGGAGCGGGCCACGCCCAGTGCGCAGGCCCCGGCCGCCGGCAACCCGGAGGCCGGCGTCCAGGCAAGGACGCCCGCCGCGGGCCAAAAAGGATAAACCGCAATGGCGCGTTTTTTTATCGATCGCCCCGTCTTCGCCTGGGTGATCTCGCTGCTGATCGTGCTGGTCGGCATGCTGTCGATCCGCGCGCTGCCGGTAGCGCAGTATCCCGACATCGCTCCGCCGGTGGTCAACGTCGGCGCCAGCTATCCCGGCGCCTCGGCCAAGGTGGTCGAAGAGGCCGTCACCGCCATCATCGAACGCGAGATGAACGGCGCTCCCGGGCTGATGTACACCTCGTCCAGCAGCGACTCGACGGGCTGGGCCAGCATCAACCTAACCTTCAAGCAGGGCACCAATCCGGACCTGGCGGCCGTGGAAGTGCAGAACCGCCTGAAGGCGGTGGAACCGCGCCTGCCCGAATCGGTGCGCCGCGACGGCGTGCGTGTGGAGAAGGCGGCCGACAACATTCAGCTGGTGGTGTCGCTGAAGTCGGACGGCGGCCTGGACGACATGCAACTGGGTGAGCTGGCCGCCTCCAACGTGCTGCAGGCCCTGCGCCGCGTGGAAGGCGTGGGCAAAGTGCAGTCCTTCGGCGCCGAAGCCGCCATGCGCATCTGGCCGGATCCGGCCAAGCTGACGGCCATGGCGCTGACCCCGGGCGACATCGTTTCGGCCCTGCGCAGCCACAACGCGCGGGTCACCATCGGCGAACTGGGCAACCAGGCCGTGCCCAAGGACGCCCCGCTGAACGCCAGCATCGTCGCCGGCGAATCCCTGCACACGCCTGAGCAGTTCGGCAACATTCCGCTGCGCGCGCAGCCGGACGGCGCCACCCTGCGCCTGAAGGACGTGGCCCGGGTCGAACTGGGCGGCACCGACTATATGTACCTGTCGCGCGTGAACGGCATGACCGGCACGGGCCTGGGCATCAAGCTGGCGCCGGGGTCGAACGCGGTGGACACCACCAAGCGCATCCGCGCGACCATGCAGGAGCTGGCCCAGTACTTCCCGCCGGGCGTGACTTGGGATATTCCGTACGAGACCTCCACCTTCGTGGAAATCTCGATCAAGAAGGTCCTGATGACCCTGCTGGAAGCCGTGGCCCTGGTGTTCTGCGTGATGTACCTGTTCATGCAAAACTTCCGCGCCACGCTGATCCCGACGCTGGTGGTGCCGGTGGCGCTGCTGGGCACGCTGGGCGTGATGCTGGGGCTGGGCTATTCCATCAACGTGCTGACGATGTTCGGCATGGTGCTGGCCATCGGCATCCTGGTGGACGACGCCATCGTGGTGGTGGAAAACGTCGAGCGCATCATGGCCGAGGAAGGCCTGCCGCCGCGCGAGGCCACGGTCAAGGCCATGGGCCAGATCAGCGGCGCCATCGTCGGCATCACGGTGGTGCTGGTGTCGGTGTTCGTTCCGATGGCGTTCTTCGACGGCGCGGTGGGCAACATCTACCGCCAGTTCGCCGTGACGCTGGCGGTGTCGATCGCCTTCTCGGCCTTCCTGGCGCTGTCGCTGACGCCCGCGCTATGCGCCAGCCTGCTCAAGCCCATCGCCGCGGGCCACCATGAAAAGCGCGGCTTCTTCGGCTGGTTCAACCGGGCCTTCGCGCGCCTGACCGCGCGCTACACGACGCGCGTCTCGGGCGTGCTGGCCCGTCCCGTGCGCTTCGGCCTGGCCTATCTGGCGGTGATCGCCGCGGTGGCGCTGCTGTTCGCGCGGCTGCCCTCTTCCTTCCTGCCGGACGAAGACCAGGGCAGCTTCATGGCCATGGTCATCCTGCCCCAGGGCTCGCCGCAAGCCGAGACCATGGCGATGGTGAAGGAAGTCGAACGCTACATGCTGGAGCACGAACCCGTCGAGTACGTGTATTCGGTCAACGGCTTCAGCAACTATGGCAGCGGGCCGAACTCGGCCATGTTCTTCGTCACGCTGAAGGACTGGAAGCAGCGCGGCGCCAGTGACCTGCACGTGAACGCCGTGGTGGAGCGCATCAACGCCGCCTTCGCCGACCGCAAGAACGTCATGGTGCATGCGCTGAACTCACCGCCGCTGCCGGACCTGGGCTCCACCTCGGGCTTCGACTTCCGCCTGCAGGACCGCGGCGGGCTGGGCTACGAAGCCCTGGCCCAGGCTCGCCAGCAGTTGCTGGCGGCGGCGTCGAGCCACCCCGCGCTTGCGGAAGTGGTTTTCGCCGGCCAGGAAGAGGCGCCACAGCTGGAGCTGCGCGTCGACCGCGACAAGGCCCAGGCCATGGGCGTGCCTTTGGACGAGATCAACACCGCGCTGGCGGTGATGTACGGATCGGACTACATCGGCGACTTCATGCTCAATGGCCAGGTACGGCGCGTAACCGTGCAGGCCGACGGCAAGAGCCGCGTCGACATGGCAGACGTGTCGCGCCTGCACGTGCGCAACCTGCACGGCCAGATGGTGCCGCTGTCGGCCTTCACCACCCTGAATTGGTCGATGGGTCCGCCACAGCTCAACCGCTACAACGGCTTCCCCTCGTTCACCATCAACGGCGCGGCGGCGCCCGGACACAGCAGCGGCGAGGCCATGCGCGCCATGGAGGCGCTGGCGGCGGAGCTTCCGCGCGGCATCGGCTTCGACTGGTCGGGACAGTCCTACGAGGAACGGCTGTCCGGCAACCAGGCGCCCGTGCTGTTCGCGCTGTCGGTGCTGGTCGTGTTCCTGGCCCTGGCCGCGCTGTACGAAAGCTGGTCGATCCCGCTGGCGGTGATCCTGGTGGTGCCGCTGGGCGTGATCGGCGCGGTGCTGGGCGTGACGCTGCGCGGCATGCCCAACGACATCTACTTCAAGGTGGGCCTCATCGCCACCATCGGCCTGTCGGCCAAGAACGCGATCCTGATCGTGGAAGTGGCCAAGGACCTGGTGCGCGACGGCCAGGGCATCGTGTCCGCCACGCTGGAGGCCGCCAGGCTGCGGCTGCGGCCCATCGTGATGACCTCGCTGGCCTTCGGCGTGGGCGTGCTGCCCCTGGCGCTGGCCACCGGCGCGGCCTCGGGCGCACAGGCAGCGATCGGCACGGGCGTGCTGGGCGGCATCATTACCGCGACGGTGCTGGCCATCTTCCTGGTGCCGCTTTTCTTTCTTATCGTGGGCCGCGTGCTGGGCATGCGCGTGCGCCCCTCGCGTCCAGAAGGCCGCGAAACGCTGGAGACCACGCCATGAAGGCTATGGCTATGACCCTGCTTGCGCTGGCCCTGGCCGGCTGCTCGCTGGCCCCAACCTATGAACGCCCGGCCGCACCCGTGCCGGGCGCCTACGACACGCCGGCCGCGGACGGACAGGCCGCCATGCCGCAGGATTGGCGCGACTACTTCTACGATCCGGCGCTGCAGGCCTGGATCGCCGCCGCGCTCGAAAACAACCGCAACCTGCGGGTGGCGGCGCTGCGCATCCAGGAAGCCCGCGCGCTGTACGGCGTGCAGCAGGCCGACCGCCTGCCGTCCATCGACGGCACCGGTGAATTCAGCCGCGGACGCGGCGCCGAGCCCGGCCAGCCGCGCAT
>NZ_DATCUY010000550.1:0-3031 GCF_036567245.1 Achromobacter sp.
ATGCCTTCGGTGATCACCAGCCCGAAGCCGCCGGCGGCGTAGGCTGCGTAGTAGTCGGCCATTTGCGGCGTGGCGCGGCCATCTTCTGTCGCGCTGACCCGGGTCATGGGCGCGACGGCGAGACGGTTGGACAGGCTCAGTCCCCGCTCCAGCCGCAGCGGCGTGAACAATCCGGCGTGCGCGGCCTGCGCATCGCCGGCCGGACGATAGGCTAGCGTGTTCATGTCAGCGGGCCTCCTGGGGGCGCACGGCTGCGATGGCCTCGATCTCGATCATGGCCGCGGGGTCGTAGAGCGCCTTGATTTCGGCGATCGTGTCGGCCGGGTAGGGGGCCGAGAAGAAGCGGCGGCGCAGCGTGACCACGTCCTGGAAATGCCCCATGTCGGTGACGAAGATGGTGACCTTGATGACGTCCTTCAGGCTGGAACCGCCGGCTTCCAACGCGCGGCGCAAATTCTGGAAGGCTTGTTCGCCCTGGGCCAGAAAGCCGCCCTCGACGATCTTGCCGTCATCGCCGGCGCCTGCCTGGCCGGAGATGAACAGCAGATTGCCGAACTGGATGCCCTGCGACAGCAGGAAGGGTTCGTAGTTGTCGGGCTGGGTAATGACGCGCTGTAGCATGGTGCGATTTCCTTCACTTATGGTTGGTCGAGTGAATCAGCGTGAAGCCCGCCGATCCATGCCTCCAATGTAGGGATGCTGGCCTTTGGTGACAAAGGTTCATTTGTCAGCTATAAGGTGAGTAAATCTCATCTATGAACATGCAACGCCGATCTCTTCCCCTTTCCGGACTCCGTGTGTTCGAAGCCGCCGCGCGCCTGGGCAGTTTCAAGGCCGCCGCCCAGGAACTGGCCGTCACGCCGACCGCTGTCAGTCACCAGATCCGCGCGCTGGAGGCGCAGACCGGGCTGGCGCTGTTCGACCGCCATGTGCGCAGGGTGTCGCTGACCGAGGCGGGCGCGCAGCTCTATCCCGTGCTGCGCGACGGCTTCGATGCCTTCGAGGCGGCGCTGGCGCGCCTGACCCAGCAGCGCGCGCGGATGCAGGTGACCATCTCCGCGACCAACGCGTTCACGGTGAAATGGCTGGTGCCGCGCATGGCCGATTTCCGCAGCCAGCATCCCGGCATCGATCTGCAGTTGCAGGCCAGCGACGACGTGGTGGACCTGCGATCGGCTGCGGTGGACATCGCGATCCGCTATGGCCGCGGGCCGTATCCGGGCCTTGTTGCCCAGCCGCTGTTCACCGACCGTTTCGCGCCCGTGGCGAATCCGCGCCTGGGCGTCTCGTCACCGGACGATCTGGCCCGCGTGCCGTTGATTCGTTTCAACTGGAAGTGGTCTCATCCGGACAATCCGACCTGGGAGCGCTGGTTCGACGTCGCGCAGCGTTCGCTGCCCCGGCAGGCGAGCGAATTGCGCTTTTCCGATGAGGGCCATGCCATACAGGCGGCCGTCGCCGGCCATGGGGTGGCGCTGGTCAGCCTGGCATTGATCGCGGAAGAACTGGCAGCCGGGCATCTCGTGCAGCCCTTCGGCCCGGCGATAGCCGGGCACACCTACCACCTGGCCATGCATGCCGGCCGGCCGCCCTCGGCGCCGGTCCAGGCCGTTGCGCACTGGTTGAGCGCGCAGGCGGCGATGCAAGAGCCGGGCGAGCGGAAAGCGTAGGCGGACTTGTTGAGGAGCCTGGGTCGCAGCTGTCAGGGAGCCGCTTTTGCAAGCGTTTCCGCTACGGCTGCCTTGGCGCGGCCGAAGTCCGCCTTGTCGTCCATCAACGCGGCGACGTTGGCAAATGCCTGGTAGGCGAGCAGCTCCATGACCAGCTTCGCCTCGTCGGCATCGGCCGCAATTTGCTCTTGCGCCTTAGCTTCGCGGATCAATTCGTAAAGGCGTGCGCGGCCGGCCTCGCGGTATTGCTGGATTGCGTCGCGCAAGGGGCCGGGGCGCGCACGATACTCGCTGCTTACCGCAGTGATGACGCAGCCGCCCGGAAGCTGGCGGGTCTCCACGAAGTCGAACCAGCCGCTCATCAGGGCGCGCAGCCGCGCCAGCGGCGTGCGCTTGCGCATGGCCGGTTCAATGACCTGGGTCTGGTACAGGCCAATGGCATGGGCCAAGGCTGCCAACTGCAGGTTTTCCTTGTCGCCGAACAAAACCTGGAGATTGCTTTTTCCCACTTCAGCCCGTTCGGCCACTTGGCCGAAAGTCAGGCCGCCCAGTCCTTCGACGGAGAGGAGTTTCACGGCTTCGTCCAGCACGCGGGCACGCGCGCGCTCGCCGCGCAGCCGGCGGCCATCGGGCGCGGGGGAGGGAGGCAACGGATTCATTGGAGCCTGTTCTCTACTTGCATGAATTTGATTCTTTCACGATACTATAAATACGATCGTATATATATAAACGTGAAAAATGAGCCCGGAATTTGCGCTGCAAGCTGAACAGAACCGCCCTGGCCGCACCCTCGCGGTGCTGTTGACGGGCAACTTCGTGACGATCCTGGATCTGTTCATCGTCAATGTCGCATTGCCCAGCATCCAGAGCGGCTTGTTGGCCAGCGATACCGATTTGCAGTTGATCGTGGTGGCGTATGCATTGGCCTACGGTTTGTGCCTGATAAATGGCGCGCGCCTGGGCGATCTTTTCGGGCGGCGGCGCTTGTTCCTTGCCGGCATGGGGCTGTTCACCCTGGCTTCGGCCCTGTGCGGACTGGCGCTCACGCCATGGCAGCTCATCCTGGCGCGCGCCCTGCAGGGTGTGGGGGCGGGCGTATTGATGCCGCAGGTGCTCGCTTCGATCAGGGTGGTGTTCGAGGGAGAGGCGCGCAGGCGCGCGTTCGGCATCATGGGCGCGGTGCAGGGCGTGGCGGCAAGCATCTCGCAGTTGCTGGGCGGAATTCTCATCACGCTGAATCCGCTGGACTTGGGATGGCGGCTGGTGTTTCTCATCAACGTTCCCATAGGCATTGCCGCGTTGGCGGCGGGACGGCGGGCGCTTCCCGAATGGCGGGCGCCGGTGCCGACGCGGGTGGACCT
>NZ_DATCUY010000551.1:0-3547 GCF_036567245.1 Achromobacter sp.
CGGCGCCTAGCGCTCGTCCGCCGCAGGCGCCGTCAGGGCGCGCAGCAGCTCTTCCACCGGACGCGCCAATTGCGCCGCGTCGCGCACGCAGACATAGAACTGGCGCTCGGCCCAGGCATCGCGCAGGCGCAGCAGCACCAATCCCATCGAAGCCAGATAGTTGCGGGCGATGCCTTCGGGCACGATGCCTATGCCCAGTCCTTCGCGGATCATGCGGCAGCGGGTTTCAAAATTGGAGACCTGCAACTTGACGTTGGGCGGACGCGTCAGCGTCTGGCCGACATAGGCCAGGAACTGATCGAGCGAATGGCGCGGGAAATAGCCCAGCAGGTCATAGTCCAGCGCGTCTTCCAGGAATAGCTCAGCCCGTCCGGCCAGGGGATGGCCGACCGGGACGACCAGCCCGACGCGGTCGCGGCGGAACGGAAACGAAGCCACGCCCGGCACCGGATGGTCGGCGTGATAGATGCCGATGTCGACCGAGGCCTCCGCCACCATGCGCGGAATGTCGTAGCTGTGGGCATCGAGCAGATCCACGCTGACATCGCGCCGGTCGGCCAGGAAACGGCCCATCACGCCAGGCAGGAATTGCAGGATGGTCGAGGGATTGGAAGCCAGGCGGATCTTTGCCTGGCCGTCGGTGGAATAGCCGTTGATGGCGCTTTCCGTCAGTTGCACGCTGCGCAGGATGGCTTTGGCGCGCTGGTACAGCAAGGCGCCGGCGGGCGTCGGCTCGACCCCTCGTCCGTGCCGGTGGAGCAGCGTCCGCTCCAGGTGGCGCTCCAGTTCCGCCACGCGTTTGCTGGCGGCGGAAGTGACCAGGTTTTCGCGCTCGGCCGCTTTCGACAGGCTCTTTTCTTCGACGGCCGCGACGAAGATCTCCAGTGCGGGGATATCCAGCTTTTTCATACCGGCAATATACCGTGGCGCCATGCCATCAAGGACGCCTCCACGTGCACGATTTCGTCCGCCGTCATGCCGGCCGTGTCGTAGTACCGCGCGCGCCCGGCCACCACCTCGCACACATGATCGAGGATGGCGCGCGCGACGGCTTCCGAGCGCAGGCCGAAGCGCCGGTACTCGCTCAGGCAGTTCTGGAAGGAACTTTCCCGGCCGGCCGCGCCGATGTGCAGATAGTGCCTGGCGGAGCCTTCCTGCGTCACCACGTCGAACAGGGGCGACAGGCGATAGGTGTGCACGCCCTCGTCCTTCAGGAAGCCGACGTTCTTCAGATGGTCGTCGGTGTTGTGGACGGCCACGTTCAGGATCATGCGCGCGTACAGCTCCTTCAAGTCCTGCACCGGGTTGGACGACACGCGGCGCACCACGTCCGCCAGCCGGGCATAGGAGTACGTGGCCTTGCCGCGCGGCCCGTCCAGTTCGCGCTTGCCGATCTGCGCCGATGGGCTGATGAGCGAAGCGCCGCTGAGGAAATGCCGGCGGGCGACCACCGGAGCGGCGCCCTTCCCGGCCTGCAGCAATTCGCGGTCGAAGCGGTGCGTCAGCAGCACCGCGCCCAGGTGCGTTTCGACCAGGCGGATCTCGGGCACGGTCAAGCCGATGGCCCGGGCCATCTGCAGGTTGGCGTATTCGACCCGCTGGCGGTCGTAGGAGTCGCCCTTGCGCGGAAATTTGGCGATCCACATTTCGCCATGCTCGTCGCGCACGATGGTCTTGGGGCGCGCGCCGCCGATGTCCCAGGAACTGCCCAGAATGTCGCGGTACAAGCCCTTGGGTTTTACGCCCTGGTCGATGTCGGTGAGCAGGTCGGCAAGCGACTCCAGCTGGCCGAGTTCCGGCAGGCGGTAGGTCTTGCGCATGTTCGGCGTGAGCGGGCGGGCGCTGAAGAACAGCGCCCCCACGCCCATGCCTCGGCCCTTGAGCAGGACTTCGTCCTCGGTCACGCGGGCGCCGGCATTGTCGACGCGCATGACGTTGCGGCCCCAGGCGTCGGGCGCGGCGTCAAAGATTGCCCCCAGCGTTTCGTAGCGGCTTTCGGTACGGAACGTGGTCCGCGCATCCACCAGCGGCAGATTCAGCGGATCCAGCGCAAAGGCGCGCGGGTCGTCCACATAGGACTGCACATAGGTGAATTCGGCGTAGAAGTGATTTTCGTCCGAGTCGTCCAGCGTCAGCAGGCCGGCCAGCACCGCCTCGCCGCGGATGTCCACGTAGACATACAGCTCGCTTTCCACCGACTTGTGCTTTCTGGTCTGCACCATGGGCGGGCGCTACAGCTGGGTGGGATCGGCGCGGTGCGCGTTCGGCGCCTTGCCGCTGCCGCGGCTGGGGCGGCGCACGGCGTCCAGCCGCTTGCCGACGCCGTCGAGGTCGGGGTCGCCCAAGGCGTAGACCTGGTCGGCGTAGCCGTACTGCAGCAACGCTTCGATGGCCAGCGCCAGGGACACGCCGCCGTCGCCGCGCTCCAGGCGCGTGATGGTGGCGCGCGACACGCCCATGCGGCTGGCCAGCGTGGACTCGGTTTCGACGCGGCGCAGCCTGGCGGTACGGATGTTGGCGCCGATCCGGGCAAGCGCTTCGGCGCCATCGAAGCTGGGTTCGATCTTCTTTTTCATGAGACGATAATAGTGCTTAGCCGAAGGAATTGCACTATTAATGAGTCATTTTAGTGGATGTAAATATCTATTAATAGATCATATATAGCTGTTATGACTCATTAATAAAGCATTTTTCCCTAAACCACGACTGCCTGCTCCAGGCGCAGTCCGCCGCGCCCTGTGTCCAGCGTCACCTGCGCGCCCAGAGGCAAGGTCAGGTTGGGATCGCCATGGCCGCTGGGCCATCCCGCCAGCACCGGAATGCCGCGGGAGCGGAACTGGTCCAGTATCAGCGGGTACAGCAGCCCCTGGGCCTGGGCATCGTCGCCCGGCACGCCCAGGATCCGGGTGAAGTTACCGACCAGCACGCCTTTGAGCTCGTCGAATTTGCCGGCGGCGGCCAACTGGCTCAACAGCCGGTCGATGCGGGGCAAGGCTTCATTGACGTCCTCGATGAAGAGAATGGCGCCACGGGTGTCGATCTCGTTGTCCGAGCCAATCAGCGCGCCGATCAGCGCCAGGTTGCCGCCGATCAGCCGCCCGGTCGCGGCGCCGGGTATCAGTTCCGTGGCGGTCGCATAAGGGGGCGGCGTAATCCATGCTCCCCGCCCCAACTGGCCGCTGATCATCGACAGCAAATGCGATTCGGTGGGCTCGCGCTTGCCGGCCAGCAGATCCTGCGCCAGCATCGGTCCATGGAAAGTGACAAAGCCGGCGCGGCGCTGCATGGCCAGGTGCAACGCTGTGATGTCGCTATAACCGATGAACGGCTTGGGATGGCGGCGCAGCAGGTCGAAGTCCAATTGATCCAGCAGTCGCCAGGAACCGAAGCCGCCCTGCAGGCACCACACGGCGCCGACCTCGGGCGCCGCGAAGGCCGCATGCAGGTCGGCCAGCCTGTCGGCGTCCGCCCCGGCCAGATAGTCATAGGGGGCGTCCAGCCGCGAGCGTGACGCCGGCATGACCTGCGGCTCGTAGCCGCGCGCCAG
>NZ_DATCUY010000552.1:0-3465 GCF_036567245.1 Achromobacter sp.
ATGCGCGGCGTGGCGGGCGCGCAGCGCAGCAACCGCTACGGCACGGTGCCGGACTACCTGCACACCATCAACGACAACATCTGCGTGCTGCTGCAGATCGAAAGCCGCCCAGGCATAGACGCGGTGGATGAGATCGCCTCGGTGGAAGGCGTGGACGGCGTGTTCATCGGGCCGTCCGACCTGGCCGCGGCGCTGGGCCATATCGGCAACCCGGGCCATCCCGAAGTGCAGGAGGCCATCCGCCACCTGTACCAGCGGGTGTCGGCGCAGGGCAAGGCGGTGGGCATCCTGGCGCCGGTGCACGCGGATGCGCGGCGCTACCTGGACATGGGCATGCACTTCGTGGCGGTGGGCACCGACCTGGGCGTGTTCAAGCAGGCGACCTTTGCCTTGCGCGAGGCGTTCCCGACCTGATGCCCCGTGTCTGGCACATTGCGTGCCAGGTAACGATGGCAGACCAGACCCGGCGTCAGGCGGGCCGGGTCTGACTTCAGGGATTTACGCCTCTTCCAGAGCCAGCAGTTCGCCTATCGTCTGGCGGCGGCGGATCAGCCGGGCCGTGCCCTGGTCCAGCAGCACTTCTGGCGCCAGCGGCCGGCTGTTGTAGTTCGAGGACATCGACGAGCCGTAGGCGCCGGCGTCGTGGAACACCAGGAAGTCGCCGATGCGCGGCTGCGGCAGCAACTGGTCGGATACGACGCCGCCCGCGTCCTGGGTGAATACGTCGCCCGACTCGCACAGCGGGCCGGCCACGGCGATGCGGGTCTCGGCCGCGCCCTGCGGCCGGCTGCCGTCGGGCGCGTGCACCGAAATGCGGTGGTAGCTGCCGTACATGGCCGGGCGCATCAAATCGTTGAAACCCGCGTCCACCAGCGCGAAGTCGCGTTCCGGGCGGCGGTTGATCGAGTGCACTTCGGATACCAGCGCGCCGGCCTCGGCGACCAGGAAGCGGCCCGGTTCGATCTCCAGGCGGATCTCGTGGCCCAGGCGTTCGGCGATGCGCTTGCGCGCCGCGTCCCATTGTTCGAAGTAGTGGTCGCAGTCGATGCGGGCATCGCCTTCGCGATAGGGGATGGACAGGCCGCCGCCCGCGGAAATGGCCTCGATGTCGTGGTCCAGCGAGGCCACCACGTCGACCATGGCGTCGCAGACGCTGGACAGGTGGGCGTAGTCCACGCCCGAGCCGATATGCATGTGGATGCCGACCAGCTTCAGGCCGTGGCGGCGCACGATGGCCATGGCTTCGGCCACGTCGCCGATCCAGATGCCGTGCTTGCTTTGCGGCCCACCGGTGTTGGTCTTGTTGCTATGGCCATGGCCGAAGCCCGGGTTGATGCGCAGCCAGACGCGATGGCCCGGCGAGGCCTGACCGACGCGGGCCAGCATGTCCAGGGAGCCGGCGTTGACGGTGATGCCGTGCTTGAGCACGGTGGCCAGCGTGGCGTGGTCGATCAGGTCGGCGGTGAAGACAATGCCTTCCGGTTCGCCCTGGGGCTGGAAGCCGGCGGCCAGGCTGCGCTCGATCTCGCCCAGCGAGACTGCGTCCACCACCGCGCCCTCGGCGCGCATCAGGCGCAGGATGTGCAAGTTGGAGCAGGCCTTCTGCGCATAGCGGACGGTATCGAAGCGGCGCAATTGCGCAATGCGTTCACGGATGACGGTGGCGTCGTACACCCACAGCGGCGTGCCGTGTTCGGCGGCGAGCTGGGTGAGTTGGCGCGGATCGAAGGCCATGGCGGGCGAAACCTTGAGGAAGTGAAAACAAGCCGGCATGATGCCCGGCTTCGGCCATCCAGTAAAATGCTTATATTTCCTTCATCGATTCATTCTTGATATGAGATGGGCCATGCTGACGCACCGGCAAATCGAAGTCTTTCGCGCGGTCATGATCGCCGGCAGCGTGACCAAGGCGGCCGAACTGCTGGGCTCGTCCCAGCCGACCGTGAGCCGTGAGCTGGCGCGCATGGAGCAGGGCATAGGCTTCACGCTGTTCGACCGGGTGGCGGGGCGGTTGCGGCCCACCATGCCGGGCCTGGCGCTGTTCGACGAGGTCCGCCAGTCCTATGCCGGCCTGGAACGCGTGGCCTCGGCTGCCGCCCGCCTGCGGGCCTACCAGGGCGGACAGCTATCGGTGATCGCCTTGCCAGTCTTCTCCCATTCCATCCTGCCGGACGCGTTCCGGCGCTTCCACGAACTCCATCCCGGGGTCAGCCTGGCGGTGGAAACGCAGGAATCGCCCTTCCTGGAGGAATGGCTGAGCGCCCAGCGCTATGACCTGGGCCTGACCGAACACGACGCGGCGCCGGCCGGCACGCGGGTGGAGCTGCTGCTGCTGGTGGACGAGGTATGCGTGCTGCCCGACGGCCACGCGCTGCTGGCCAAGCAACACATGGAACTGGCGGATTTCGAAGGCCATGCGTTCGTCAGCCTGTCCGCCAGCGATCCCTACCGGATCCAGATCGATGAAGCCTTTGCCGCGGCCGGCGTGCTGCGGCGCTCCATCGTCGAGACCACGACCGCCGTGTCCGTCTGCACCTTCGTGCGCCAGGGCCTCGGCCTGGCCATCGTGAATCCGCTGACGGCGCTGGACTTTGTCGGCCGGGGGCTGCATATCCGTCCCTTGACGCGCTCGTTTCCGTTCCGGGTCAGCGTGGTGCTTCCGGAGCATCGGCCAGGCAATCCGCTGGTGGGCGCGCTGATGGCGTCATTGCGCGAGGCGGCAGAGGCGGCCCGGAACCACCTGGCGTCAGGCCTGGATCAGGGAAGGCCGCGCAGTCGTCGCGTTGCCGCCAGCCGGTAGGCCTGCAAGCGCGCTTGCAGTAGCGGGTCGCCCGCGAACTCGATGCCGGCGGGCAGGACGGAAGGGTCGAACTGGGAATCGTGCAGGTGCCGAGCTACCTGGTAATGGAATATGTGGCGGCGGGGCGGCTGCAGCCGGTGCTCGAGGACTACACGGAAAGCCGTGGCAGCGTGTCGCTGCTATGGCCGCCCCGGTCGGCGGAGGTTGCGCGGGCGCGCGCGTTCATTGTTTTTTTCGCCGAGCGGATCGCGGCGCAGCTGTAGCTGTGCCGGTCGGCGATTGCCGGATGGGGATGGGCGCGTCGCAGCGGCCGGGAATGCAAAAAAGGATGCCCAGGGGCATCCTTTTTCATTTGCCGTATTCGTGACGCCCTGAAAACAGGGCGGCAGAATGGCTTAGGCCAGCGCCTTGATGGCGGCAGCCAGGCGGCTCTTGTGGCGAGCGGCCTTGTTCTTGTGGATGATGTTCTTGTCGGCCACGCGATCGATCACGCTGGAGGCCTTCTGGAACACTTCGCCAGCCGCAGCCTTGTCGCCAGCGGCGATGGATTGGCGAACGCGCTTGATGGCGGTGCGCAGCATCGAGCGCAGGCTGGAATTGTGCTTGTTGCGCTCAACGGATTGGCGAGCGCGCTTGCGGGCTTGGGCGGTATTGGCCATGTTGCT
>NZ_DATCUY010000553.1:0-6742 GCF_036567245.1 Achromobacter sp.
CGGCGAACACCGCCGCAACGCCGTCCACGGCGCCAGCGGCTAACGGCGCGGCCCCGGCCGGCCGCGCGCCGGATCCTTTCGGCAATCTCCTCAAACCCTGATCGGGCCCACGGCCTCTTCACTATGCACTTCGCTTGGAGCCCCCATGGCTAAGAAAGAAAGCGTTCAGAAAAGACTCCAGAAAGTACGTCCGCCGCGCGTGCAGCTGACCTATGACGTCGAGAAGGGCGACGCGATCGAGCAGAAGGAACTGCCTTTCGTCGTGGGCGTGGTCGGCGATTTCAGCGCGCAGTCCGAAGCCGAGCTGCCGCGCCTGAAGGACCGCAAGTTCGTCAACATCGACGTCGACAACTTCGACGATGTGATGCGCGGCCTGGAGCCGCGCGCCGCCTACCGCGTGAAGAACCGCCTGACCGATGAAGAGGGCACTTTCGGCGTGGACCTCAAGTTCCGTTCGGTCGAAGACTTCCGCCCCGAGGCCGTGGTGCAGCAGATCGAGCCGCTCAAGGAACTCCTGGACATCCGCACCAAGCTGGCCGACCTGCGCAACAAGCTGGCCGGCAACGACAAGCTGGAAGACCTGCTGGGCGAAGTGCTCAGCAGCACGGAAAAACTGCAGCAACTGACCAGCGAAGCCGGCAAGAACGGCAAGGGAGGCAGCAATGAGTAATTCCGCCGCCGCGCAGAACGTATCCGCGCCCGCCGCCGCAGCCGATTCGGGCCTGTTGGACCAGATCGTCGAACAAAGCCGCGTGGCCAAGTCCACGGCCGAGCACGACCGCGCCAAGGACCTGATCGGCGAACTCGCCCGCGAAGTCATGAAGGGCACCGTGGTCGTGTCGGACAACCTGTCCGCGATGCTGGACGCCCGCGTGGCCGAACTGGACCGCCTGATCTCGGCGCAACTGAGCGAAGTCATGCATGGCGCCGAGTTCCAGAAGCTGGAAAGCACCTGGCGCGGCTTGCATTACCTGTGCCAGGAGAGCAACACCGGGCCGATGCTGAAGATCAAGGTGCTCAACGTCACCAAGCGCGACCTGGTGCGCGACTTCCAGACTGCCATCGACTTCGACCAGAGCCTGATGTTCAAGAAGGTCTACGAAGAAGAGTTCGGCACCTTCGGCGGCTCGCCGTTCGGCGCGTTGCTGGGCAACTTCGAAGTCACGCGCCAGCCCGAGGACATGTACTTCATCGAACAGATGTCGCATGTGGCGGCCGCCTCGCATGCGCCCTTCATCGCCTCGGCCTCGCCCGAGCTGCTGGGCCTGGACAGCTTTGCCGACCTGGGCCGCCCGCGCGACCTGGCCAAGGTGTTCGACACCGTGGAATACACCAAGTGGCGCAGCTTCCGCGATTCGGAAGACTCGCGCTACGTCGGCCTGACCATGCCGCGCTTCCTGGGCCGCCTGCCGTATGACCCGAAGGAAGGCACCTCGGTGGAAGGCTTCAACTTCGTCGAGGAAGTGGACGGCACCGATCACGCCAAGTACCTGTGGTGCAACGCCGCCTGGGCCTTCGGCGCACGCCTGACCGCCGCCTTCGCCGACTTCGGCTGGTGCGCGGCGATCCGCGGCGTGGAAGGTGGCGGCCTGGTCGAGAACCTGCCGACCCACACCTTCAAGACCGACGACGGCGAGATCGCCCTGAAGTGCCCGACCGAAATCGCCATTACCGACCGGCGCGAAAAGGAACTGAGCGACCTGGGCCTGATCCCGCTGGTGCATTGCAAGAACTCGGACTACGCCGCGTTCTTCGGCGCGCAGTCCGTGCAGAAGGCCAAGAAATACAACACTGACAGCGCCAACGCCAACGCGGTGCTGTCGGCGCAGTTGCAGTACATCTTTTCGGTATCGCGCGTGGCGCACTACCTGAAAGCCATGATGCGAGACAAGATCGGCAGCTTTGCCTCCGCGCAATCTGTCGAGAGCTTCCTGAACCGCTGGGTCTCGCAGTACGTGCTGCTGGACGACAACGCGAGCCAGGAGCAGAAGGCGCAGTTCCCCTTGCGGGAGGCATCGGTGCAGGTTGCCGAAGTGCCGGGGCGTCCCGGCGTGTTCCGGGCCGTGGCGTTTTTGCGGCCTCACTTTCAGCTCGACGAGCTTTCGATTTCGCTGCGCCTGGTTGCGGAGCTTCCCGCCCAGGCCCAGAAATCGTGATGACCGTCAGATTCGACGTTTTTAACTGGAGAGGCTATTAATGAAGGACATCTACGTCAAATTCGGCAATCCCGCACTCAAGGGCGAGTCGCAGGACAAGGACCATCCGGACTGGATCGAAGTCGGATCGTGGCGCCATGAGATCATCCAGCCGCGTTCGGCTACCGCCTCCACCTCCGGCGGCCACACCGCCGAGCGCACCGAGCATGGCGAGATGGTCTTCACCAAGGACCTGGACGTGGTCAGCCCGCTGCTGTATCAGCACGCATCCGGCGGCACCACCTTCGACGAGGTGACCATCGATTTCCTGCGCGCCGACGGCGAAGGCAACCGCGTCAAGTACCTGGAAATCAAGCTCAAGTACGTGATCATCTCGCGCGTGGCGCCGGAAGTCGTCAGCGAAGGCCTGCCGCACGAATCGTTCTCGTTGAAGTACGCCGCGGTGCAGTGGAAGTACACGCAGCAGAAGGTGGGCGGCAACCAGGGCGGCAATGCCCAGGGCGCATGGAGCCTCACCAAGAACGACAAGACGTACTCGGTCTGAACCTGACCGCATGAACGGCAAAGGCCCCGGCCGGTCCGGCGCCTTTGCCCAATGAGGCCGCGATGAAGGGATTCGAACCCAGCCTGTTCGACAAGCTGTTCGACGGGGACGGGCAGACACCGCATGCGCTGCGACGCCTGTCGGTGGAAGAAATCAAGGAAACGGTCGCGCGCGACATCGAGGCCCTGCTCAATACGCGCATGGTCTTCACCGAAGACTCGCTCAAGCGCTATCCGAATTGCCAGCGGTCCATCCTGACCTATGGCCTGTCGGATTTTTCCGGCCTGAGCCTGGCCAGCCACTACGACCGCGAATTCATCTGCCGGTCGCTGGAGCAGGCGATCGCCCGCCATGAGCCGCGCCTGACGCATGTGCGGGTGTTGCTGCAGGTGGACAGCCGCGCGACCTCGGTGCTGTATTTCGCGATTACCGCGATGTTGGACGTGGGGCCTGCCCACGAGCCAGTGACGTTCGACGCGACGCTGCAGCCGTCGACCTTGCAGTACTCGGTGAGCAAGGGCCGGGCCAAGGCCGCGGCCGCCGCCGCCTGATAACAAACCATGCACGCGGGCGCTGGCGGCATGCCGCCGGCGAAGAAGGGAAAGATGGAAGAACTGCTGCCTTACTACGAACGCGAACTGGGCTTTCTGCGCGGTTCGTCGCGCGATTTTGCGCAGCGCTATCCCAAGATCGCCGCGCGGCTCGGGCTGTCCGGCGAGACTTGCGAGGATCCGCACGTCGAGCGGATGATCGAATCGTTCGCCCTGCTGGGCGCGCGCATCAACAAGAAACTGGACGACGACTATCCGGAGTTCACGGAAGCGCTGTTCGAGGTGATGTATCCGCACTACCTGCGCCCGTTCCCCTCGTGCTCGGTGGCGCAGTTCGATATGGGCGGCATGGCCTCGCAACTGACCGCGCCCGTGCGCATGGCGCGCGGCACGGAACTGAAATCGCATCCGGTGCGTGGCGTGGCGTGCCGTTTCCGCACGGCGTACGACGTGACCCTGGCGCCGGTGAGCATCCGCCAGGCGGTGTTCGCCGCCACGGCCAACGCGCCGTCGGCGGCCAGCCTGCCGGCAGGGGTGACGGGCCGGCTGTCGCTGACGCTGGCCTGCCTGGCCGAGACGCAAAACTTTTCAAACCTGGCGGTGGACCGCCTGCGCGTCTACCTGCATGGCGAGCCCTCGTTCGTGGCCGCGCTGCGTGACTGTCTGTTCCTGCGCACGGCTGCGGCCTATCTGGAAACGCAGCCGGGCCGCTGGAACCGCATGCAGGACGTGCCGCTGGCAGAGGTGGGGTTGTCCGAGGACGAAGCCCTGATCGACTTCCCGGCCAGCTCGCATCCCGCCTACCGGCTGCTGGCCGAGTACTTCGCGTTCTCCGAGAAATTTAATTTCGTCGACATCGATCTGGCGGCGCTGCGGCGCGCGGCGGGTCCGGTGCGCGAAATCACGCTGCACCTGGCGTTGAAGGGGGTGCGCGCCGACTCGAATACGGCGCGTCTGCTGGAATCGGCCTCGTCCGACAACTTCCGGCTGGGCTGCACGCCCGTCGTCAATCTGTTCGCGCAGCGCGCCGACCCCATCCGCGTCACCCATGCGCAGGCCTCCTATCCGGTGGTGGCGGACGCGCGCCGCGCCTATGGCTACGAGATCTATTCGATCGACCGCGTGCGCCAGGTGCGGCAGAACGCGCAGGGCGATTCGGTGGTGGAGTTCCGGCCCTTCTATTCGCTGCATCACGGCGAGACGCCTGAAGGCGCCAGCCATTACTGGACGGCGCGGCGCAATTCGATGGTGGCCGAGCGCAGTCCGGGCTACGAAATGGAGCTGTCCATCGTCGACATCGATTTCGATCCCTCGCTGCCGCAGACCGAGACCCTGAGCCTGGAGCTGACCTGCACCAACCGCGACCTGCCCGCGCATCTGGCGGTGGGGCAGCCGGGCGGCGACCTGTTCCTGGAAGGCGGTTCGATCGCGCGCGAGATCCGCATGCTGCGCCGGCCCACGCACACGCACCGTTTCCAGCAGGGACGGGCGGCGCACTGGCGGCTCATTTCCCACCTGGCGCTGAACCATCTGTCGTTGGTGCACAGCGGCCTGCCCGCGCTGAAAGAGACGCTGCGGCTGTATGACCTGTCGCATTCCGCGGTGGCGGCGCGCCAGATTGAAGGGCTGGTCGGACTGGACTACAAGCCCGCCACGCACTGGATGCCCGGCGAGCCGTTCGCGACCTTCGTGCGCGGCATCGAAATCCGGCTGACCATCAACGAAGACAACTTCGTCGGCACCAGCCTGCATGCCTTTGTGGCGGTTATCAACCGCTTCTTCGGCCTATATGTGCACGCCAACAGCTTCGTGCAGCTGGTCGTGCTGTCGCGCCGCGGCGCGGAAGAAATCCTACGGTGTGCTCCATGCAACGGCGACGCGATCCTAGCGTAATCGAATCGCTGCTGGCCGAGCCGCAGCGCTTCAAGTTCTTCCAGGCCGTGCGGGTGCTGGAGTCATGGTTCGCCCGGCAGGAAGGCAGCCGGGCGCGCAACGCCGTGCCCGCCCACCTGCGTTTCCTGAATTCGTCGTCGCTGGCCTTTCCCGCCAGCGAGATCGCGGCGCTGACGGCCTATGACAAGCAGGGCCAGGCGCTGGAGGACACCGAGTCAAGATTGGCGGCGCTGGCGGCAGGCAACCTGGGTCGGGTGGAAATCGAGCCGGCGTTCTTCGGCCTGTTGGGCGCGCAGGGCGCCATGCCGCTGCATTACACCGAGATTCTCGGCACCCGCGAAAGCTCACGGCGCGACCGCGGAGCGCGCGCCTTCTTCGATATTTTTTCGAACCGGGCGACGGCGCTGTTTTACGCGGCCTGGAAAAAGTACCGCATGCCCTTGCGGCACGAGACCGAACAGGACCATCACTACCTGCCGCTGCTGCTGGCGTTGGGCGGCATCGGCCATCCTGCACTGCGCGACCGCCTGCAATCGGGACAGGGCCGAGTGTTTGACGAATCGTTGGCGCATTACGCCGCGGCCGCGCGCCAGCGGCCGGTATCGGCAGCTTATCTGCAACGCGTGCTGGCAGACTATTTCCAGGTGACGCTGCGGGTGGAGCAGTTCGTCGGGCGTTGGTACCACGTACCGCCGCAGAACCGCACGCAGCTGGGTATGCCCGGCGCGGTGCTGGGCGTCTCCGCCATGGCCGGCGACCGCATCTGGCAGCGCGACATGCGCATCCGGCTGTGGATCGGTCCCCTGTCCAAAGAGGCGTTCACCGACTTCCTGCCTGGCGGCGCGCGCGCCCAGGCGCTGGAGAAGCTCTTGACCATGTTCGGCGGCATGAGCTTCGAGTACGAGGTGCGGCTGGTGATGGCCAAGGAAGACGTGGGCGGCAGCGTCCTGGGCGACGGCGGCGGCGCGCGCCTGGGTTGGAATTCCTTTCTTTGCACCGAGCCGGTGGCGTCGAACCGCGATGACGCCAGCTACGAATTGCACACCATTCATTGAGACTAGACGACCTAGAACATGGCCACACCCTTGAAGACCCTGATTGGAAAGCTCAACCAGACCTGCCGCCAGGCGGCCGAGCGCGCCGCCAGCCTGTGCATGGCCCAGGGGCACTACGAGGTGGACCTGGAGCACCTGTTCCTGGCGCTGCTGGAAAAGCCGGCCAGCGATTTCAGCATCGTGGCGCGGCGCAGCGGCATCGAGTCGTCGGTGCTGGAGGCGGACCTGAATGCCGAGATCCGCGGCTTCAAGAACGGCAATACGCGCACGCCGGTGTTTTCGCCGCATTTGCCGCGGTTGTTCGAGCATGCCTGGCTGATCGCCTCGCTGGACACGCAGACTACCCGTATCCGTTCCGGCCATCTGTTGTTGGCCTTGCTGACCGAACCCGACCTGGCCCAGCTGGCGCGTCGCGGTTCGCGCCTGTTCGAATCGTTCCGCCTGGACGAGCTGAAGCATGACTACGCCGCGCTGACGGCGGGTTCCGAAGAGGCGGGCCAGTCGGTGGCGCTGGGCGACGGCCCGGCGGGCGACGCCGCGCAG
>NZ_DATCUY010000554.1:0-1875 GCF_036567245.1 Achromobacter sp.
TCCAATGACGCCGCGCAAGCGCCGCATGTTCGCCATCGCGGGCGGGCTGGGCCTGCTGGCGCTGGCCACCGCGCTGGTGCTCAACGCCCTGCAGTCGAACCTGGTGTTCTTCTTCAGCCCGACACAGGTGGTGGCGAAAGAAGCGCCACGCAACGGCAGCTTCCGCGTGGGCGGGCTGGTGGAACAAGGCTCGGTGCGCCGCGAAGCCGACGGGCTGACCCTGCGGTTCATCGTGACCGACACCGCGCACACCGTGCCAGTGACCTATCAAGGCCTGCTGCCGGACCTGTTCCGCGAAGGCAAGGGCGTGGTGGTCGCGGGCAAGCTGGACGCCAACGGAGTGTTCCGCGCCACCGAAGTGCTGGCCAAGCATGACGAGAACTACATGCCGCCGGAGGCCGCGGATGCGCTCAAACGCGCCGGCAAGACCACGGCCGCCAACACGATGCAGGCGGAGACGCGATGATTCCCGAGATCGGCCTGTTCAGCCTGATCCTGGCGCTGCTGACGGCGCTGGCGCAGACCATCCTGCCGCTGGTCGGCGCCGCCACCGGCTGGCAGGCCGGGCTACGCGTGGCGCGCCCCGCCGCCGTGGGCCAGTTCTGCCTGACCGTGCTGGCCTTCGGCTGTCTGGCGTGGTCCTTCGTGCACAACGATTTCTCGGTGCTGTACGTGGCCGGCAACTCCCACGCGGACCTGCCCGCGGCCTATCGCTTCGCGGCGGTCTGGGGCGGGCACGAAGGGTCGCTGCTGTTGTGGCTGCTGCTGCTGACTGCCTGGACCCTGGCCGTGGCCGTGTTCAGCCGCCGCCTGCCCCTGGCCTTCGCTGGCCGCGTGCTGGCGGTGATGGGAGGGATCAGCGTGGGCCTTCTGCTGTTCCTCTTGTTCCTGTCCAATCCGTTTGAACGGCTGATGCCGCCCGCCATGGCCGGCCGCGACCTGAACCCGTTGCTGCAAGACCCCGGCATGATCGTGCATCCCCCCATGCTCTACATGGGCTATGTCGGGTTTTCCGTGGCATTCGCCTTCGCGATAGCGGCCCTGTTGTCGGGCGAACTGGATGCGCTGTGGGCGCGCTGGGTCCGGCCCTGGACGCTGGCCGCCTGGACCTTCCTGACCGTCGGCATTCTGCTGGGCAGCGCCTGGGCGTACTACGTGCTGGGCTGGGGCGGCTGGTGGTTCTGGGACCCGGTGGAGAACGCGTCGTTCATGCCGTGGCTGGCGGGCACGGCACTGATCCACTCGCTGATCGTGACCGAGCGCCGCGGCGCTTTCCGCAGCTGGACCGTGCTGCTGGCGATTTGCACGTTTTCGCTCAGCATCCTGGGCACGTTCCTGGTCCGCTCCGGCGTGCTGACCTCCGTGCACGCCTTTGCGGTAGACCCCGGCCGCGGCTTGTACATCCTGGCTTTCATGACCGTGATCGTCGGCGGATCCCTCGCCCTGTACGCCTGGCGCGCGCCGACGGTCGGCCTGGGCGGCGGATTTTCGCTGTTGTCGCGAGAATCCCTGCTGCTATCGAACAACGTCGTCTTGACCGTGGCCGCCGGCTCGGTGCTGCTGGGCACGCTCTATCCGGTGGTGCTGGATGTGCTGGACTGGGGCAAGATATCCATCGGCCCACCCTACTTCGAAGCCGTGTTCGTACCGCTGATGACCCCGGCCATCTTCCTGATGGGCGTGGGTCCCATGGCCCGTTGGAAACAGGCCGACATGCCCGATCTGGGCCGGCGGCTGCGCGTCGCGTTCGCGGTCAGCGTGGCAACGGCCGTGTTGTTGCCGTTGGCCATGCCGGGCGCGCCGCGGCTGGGCTCGCCCATGATCGTGCTGGGCCTGTGGCTGGCGGTATGGTCAGTCGCAAGCACCGCCGCGCAC
>NZ_DATCUY010000555.1:0-6825 GCF_036567245.1 Achromobacter sp.
TGATCATCAAAAAAAACGGCAAGGACAAGACGCTGACGACGTTATGCGCGTCTAGCCATGAACGCTGCCCCTTGCCTGGCCGAAACGTGAAGAAGTCGCTGAAGATTTTCTTGTGCGTGATGACGCCGGTGACGACAGCAAGCCACATCAGCATCGTGCAGATGCCAACCAACTTGATCCCCGTTTCGTACGGAAGGTAATGCATCAGATAGTGCATGCGATAAAGGACCGTACCGCCACCGGTGACGCGCGGCGTAACCGCTTTCTGCGGATCACCGCTGATGGGATCCAGGCGTTCGCCGCCACGCCGGCCCGCGTTCTGCCCGGGCGATGGAAGCGATTCCCACGCGATCGAAAGGCCTTGCTCGCCGCGCGGTTCCAGCGATTGATGCGGCAAGGTCACGGTCCACGATCTGGCGGGCGGCGCAATGGCCTGGAGCCGCGCCAGCGCGTGTCCGGTCATCACCGACGGCTCGTACAGCCCGATCTGCGTCGTCGCCAGCGGCAGCTCGGGCTGCATCCAGCGCGTGATTTCATCGTCGAGGTAACCGGCGGTGCCGGTGACGAAGACGAAGAACAGCACCCAGCCGGTCGTCAGCCCCACCCACGTGTGCAACCAGGCCATGCATTGGCGGAACGAGGCTTTCACGGTGATCAGAACTGATAGCGCATGTTGACGCTGACGCTGCGCGGCGCCCCCCACGTGTACTGCACCCGGCCAAAATCACGCATACCCGACATGTACGTCTTGTCGAACAGGTTGTTGACGTTGGCGCCGATGTTCAGGTTCTTGTTGACCTGATAGCGGGCCATCAGGTCAACAAGCCAGAACGATGGCTGCTCCAGCTTGCCCGCCACGGCTTTGCTCTGCCAGCGCGCAGCGGCCCCGACGGTCAGATTTTGCAGTGCGCCCGGTAGCCGGTAGCTGCTTGCAAGCTTGAACTGATACTTGGGCACAGTGTCCGACGTGCTCAGGCTGCTGCTGTTCATGACGTAGCTGCCTTGCACTTGCCAGCCGGCCGAGACTTCGCCCGACATCTCCAATTCATACCCGCGCCGCGTCACGCCTGATACCGATCGGTAGATGGTTTCGCCGGTTGGGCGCACCTCGCCGGTTTCCTCGGCGGTGTTGTCCGTCTTCATCCAGAATCGCGCAATGCTGACGTTCAAACGGTTGTCGAAGAATTCACCTTTAGCGCCGACTTCATACGTGATGCCTTCTTCCGGGTCGATCGTATTGCCTTGTGCATCCCGCGCGTTCTGGGCATTGAAGATGCTGGCGTAGCTGCCGTACACCGAGATGTTCTTGCTGACATCGACCACCAATCCGCCATACGGCGTGATCACGCCATGCTCTTTCAGATCGTTGTTGCTGTAGGCGTAGGGCGTCTCGTCGAATTGCTCGTAGTCGGTGATGCGCACGCCGCCAATCAGCTTGACGGGGTCCGCCAGGCTGAACAGGCCGGCCGCATAAATCGAGCGCCGTTTGGAACTGAAATAGCTGTGGTTGTTCATCGGGATGGCGTCGAGATCAGGCTTGATGATCGCCGCGCCCCCTTCCGAGTAATCCAGCCCCATATTGGTACGGCGCCGGCTGCCGGCATACGAGTCGGTGGTGCTGCGATAGGAATCCGCGCCAAACCGCAGTTCGTGCGTGCGGCCAAAGAGCTTGATGGGGCCTTGCAACTCGAACGACACGCTGCGATTGCGGTTAACGTAATCGCGGGTCCACCCATAGTCGACCACGTCGGGAATGGCTGTGAACCATATTCCCGTTTCACCGTATGGGTTCTCGGTCTTGTCCAGGCTGCCCTTCAGCGTGGCGACCCAGCCGTTGGCGAACTCGTGGCGCAGGCTTGAGAACAGCACATTGGCCTCTTGCTCATAGCCAGACCACGGCGCCCCCACGTTGAACGAACGGGGCTTCATGCCCAGGAATTCCCCGGACGCGGAGTAGGCCTGAATCATGGACGTGCTGCCCGCGCCATACAATTCGCGGCGGCGATGGGTGAAGTTGACGTTGAACAAGGTGCTTTCCGTGATGTCCACATCGACCGTGCCGAACAGGGTCTGGCTGTTGGTGTCAACGTTGTCGATGAAGCTCTTGCCGTCGGTGGCGGCGGCGATCAGGCGTCCGCGCACGGAACCGCTTTCATTGATCGGGCTGCTAAGGTCCACGTCGGCGCGGTAGTTGTCCCAGCTGGCCGCCGCCATGCCAACGCTAGCCTGAAAATCATGCGTGGGGCGTTTGCGGATCATGTTGACCGTGCCGCCATACGAGCCGTCTCCAGACATCAGTCCGGACGAGCCCTTGAGCACTTCGATGCGGTCGATTTCAACCATGTCGTTCATCGAGAACTGCGTCTGCGAGTTCGCAAACCACCCGTTCGCTTTTTGCCGCATGCCGTCAAGCTGCATGTTTACGGCTGAACCGCGTACGGTGAAGTTAAAGGCATCGCCCTGCCGGTCAACGGCCACACCCGGTGTCTGTTGCAGCACGTCAGACAGCGTGTAGAGATTGAAGTCGTCCATGCGCTGGCGGGTCATCACCGTGACGGACTGCGGCGTTTCGCGCAACGACAGATCAAAGCCCGTTGCGGTACGGCTGGGGCCAGCGGCCGTGTACGAGCCCGTGCCTTCGGTCGCCGAATTGAACGAGCCGGTCACTTCCACGGGTGCCAATATCGTCGTGCCGCCCGCGCGCCGCAGGTTGATCGTGTTGCCCGAGCGCGAATACTCAATGCCGGCGCCCTCGATCAATCGGCGCAATGCGTCTTCGGGTGTCATCGTGCCGGAAATCACGGGTGCGGGCAGGCCGCGTACCAGGTCGGACGTGTAGATGAACTGCAGCGACGTCTGCTGCCCCAGCTGTAGCAGCGCATCGCTTAACGCGTGCTGCTGGATGTTGATCGGCGTGGCGGCGTCCTGCGCGCGCACTGACGCCGGCGCTGCCGTCAGCGCCAGCGCGATGGCGATGGCCATCGTGGTCAACGTGGCCGAGACGGTCTGGGTTGCGTAGCGCTTGTTGCCCCGGCGGGGAGCAGAGAAAGAAATCCGGTGAATCACAACATTTTCCTGGTAGCGATATCAAGCGCGCGCGACGCCTCGTCCCTTTGGCCAAAGGATCATGACGGAGCAACGGATCCAACCTCGAAGCCGGTAGCTGGAAGCTGCCCCTATATTGAGTACGACGGACGAACCCAGAAAAACCCTGAACGGATTTCGGGATTAATTTGTAACGGGAGCGATTCTCGTTTTCAGAATGACCGGCGATCTGCGCACCGGGCGCGGTCAGCGCAGCAGAGATAGATCCGCGCCGCCATCCTGCCGTCTGCGCACGGCGATGGGCAGGTTGTTCTGAAGCGCCTGCAAAAAACCATCCGCGTCCTGGATGTTGAACACGCCCGCCATGCGCAGCCGCTTCAGTTTGCTATCGGCCAGATGTATCGGCTGTGACAGGTAGCGGTTCATTTCGCGCACCATGTCCTCCAGCGGCTGATCCTGGAACACCACCTTGCCCTGGCGCCAGGCCGTCAGCGCCGAAACGTCACCCGGCTTGACCAACAGACCCTCACTCGGCCGCGCCTGAGCCGTCATGCCGGCATCCAGCATTGCCTTGTCGCGATTCCACCAATGCCCCGAGGTGACTTCGACGGTGCCGGACTGCACCGCCACCGCCACGCTGTCTCCGTCGCGGCGGACGTTGAAGACCGTGCCCGTCACCCTGACCGACACGGCGCCAGCGTCCACCAGGAACGGCCGATCGGGGTTGGCCGTGACGTCGAACGTGGCTTCGCCGCGCATCAGTTCAATGACGCGGCGCGTGGCGTAATAGCGCACGACAAGCTCGGTGGAGACATTCATCTGAATGATCGAGCCGTCCGGCTGCGCTTCGCTTCGCTGCTCGCCCACAGCCGTGGTGTAGCGGATGGTGTGGGCAGGAGAGTCCAGCATGTGCCCGTTCATGAGCACGCCGCCCACAACCGCAGCGGTACAGACAGCGCCCGCCGCCGCCAACCAGCGCCGGCGCGTGTGGCGGTCAACGTGCGAGGTCGGCTCCGGAGCCTCCAGCATTTCCCGCAAATCTGCTTCCGGCAGCATGGTCGTCGCTTGCCAGATTTCGGCCAGCGCCCGATATTCGCGGTCGTTGTCGGGATGCGCCTGCCGCCATTGCTGCAAGCGCTCGCGTTCCCCTACGGTGAAACTGCCGGAATGCACTCGGGCAAACCAATAAGCCGCCGCGTCGCGGGCATCGGTCGGAAAGTTCGAATTCTCAGTGATCATTGCGCGCTTAATGGGGTGCATGATTTTGCATCCTTTCCCGGAGATGCCGCACAGCCCGGATCATGTATTTTTCCACCATGTTGACCGAGATCCCCAGCTTTTTCGCAATCTCTTCCTGCGTAAATCCTTCAAGCCTGTGCCATAGGAATACCTGGCGGCACCTGAGCGGCAGCTCGGCCAGGCCCGCCTTCAAAGAGGCCAGCAATTCAGTGGTGCGCGCCGCGGCATCCGGATCGGTCAGCAGCGGATGCTCGCCCTCGTCCAGTTCGTGCAGAGGCACCAGATCAAGCACCTTCGACTGCCGATGCGAGTCGATCAGCCGGTTATGTACGCTGCGATGCAGGTAGGCGCGCGCGTTGACCAATGCACCCGAGTCGGCTTCCAACACCCGGAGAACGGCATCATGCGTGGCATCCTCGGCATCGTGCTGGTTACCGGTACGCCGCGTCCACGCGCCGATCAGCTCGCGATAGTAGGCAAGCCAGCTGTTCTTTGACTTTGGGGGGCAGGGCATGCGGGGGCTTTGAGGCAGGCAAACGCACGAAAAGCGGAATATTAGCAATAATTCTCATTTAAATGTACACAGGGGCTCTCGATCCCCATGCCGCTACACGCGCACGATCATGATTCTCATTACCTCAAATACACTATCGTTGAATGACTTCGACCAGTGCCTTGCCATGATCTGCAAGGGCCGCGGCTGTATTGCCTAGCTACCAACTTGAACGAACTTTTCGGCCAGAAAGCCAAGTTGAGTGAACCAATTCTCAAGTTGAATGAACTTCGACATGAACTTCGACAACGGGAGCGGCGCTCCCTGAACCCAACAGCGCCCCCCGAATATGTAACAGCCGCCCCTCCCCCCCTTGAACCCCGGAACATCATCCCTATAATTAGCACTCGACACCGGTGAGTGCTAACAGCCCTCCCGTGGCTCACTGATCATTCACTTTTTTCAAGTAAACAGGAGTTACTCATGGCCTTGCGTCCCCTGGGCGATCGCGTGATCGTCAAACGCCTCGAAAACGAGCGCAAGACTGCCTCGGGCATCGTCATCCCCGACAGCGCTGCTGAAAAGCCTGATCAAGGCGAAGTCGTGGCCGTCGGCCCCGGCAAGAAGACGGAAGAAGGCAAGATTCTGCCGGTCGACCTGAAGGCTGGCGACAAGGTTCTGTTCGGCAAGTACGCCGGCCAGTCCGTGAAGGTTGATGGCGAAGAACTGCTCGTCATCCGCGAGGACGAAATCCTCGCCGTGGTTCTGTAATCCCGCCTCAAACGAATTTTCGAAGGAAGCTAAGAAATGGCTGCCAAGCAAGTATTGTTCGGTGACGACGCCCGTGTGCGCATCGTCCGCGGCGTGAATGTTCTCGCCAACGCTGTTAAGACCACCCTGGGCCCCAAGGGTCGCAACGTCGTGCTGGAGCGCTCGTTCGGCGCCCCGACCGTGACCAAGGACGGCGTGTCCGTCGCCAAGGAAATCGAACTGAAGGACAAGTTCGAGAACATCGGCGCACAACTGGTCAAGGACGTTGCTTCCAAGACCTCCGACAACGCCGGTGACGGCACCACGACCGCCACCGTGCTGGCTCAAGCCATCGTCATGGAAGGCCTGAAGTACGTTGCCGCCGGTTTCAACCCGATCGACCTGAAGCGCGGCATCGACAAGGCTGTCGCCGCTGCCGTGGCTGAACTGAAGAAGCAATCCAAGCCGGTCACGACCAGCAAGGAAATCGCTCAAGTTGGTTCGATCTCGGCCAACAGCGATGCCTCCATCGGCCAGATCATCGCTGACGCGATGGACAAGGTTGGCAAGGAAGGCGTCATCACCGTCGAAGACGGCAAGTCGCTGGAAAACGAGCTGGACGTCGTCGAAGGCATGCAATTCGACCGCGGCTACCTGTCGCCCTACTTCATCAACAGCCCGGAAAAGCAAGTTGCCGTGCTGGAAGATCCGTTTGTCCTGATTTTCGACAAGAAGATCAGCAACATCCGTGACCTGCTGCCCGTGCTGGAACAAGTTGCCAAGTCGAGCCGTCCCCTGCTGATCATCGCGGAAGACGTCGAAGGCGAAGCCCTGGCCACCCTGGTTGTGAACAACATCCGTGGCATCCTGAAGACCACCGCCGTCAAGGCTCCGGGCTTCGGCGACCGCCGCAAGGCCATGCTGGAAGACATCGCCATCCTGACGGGCGGCACGGTGATCTCCGAAGAAACCGGCATGTCGCTGGAAAAGGCCGGCCTGGCTGAACTGGGCCAAGCCAAGCGCATCGAAGTGGGCAAGGAAAACACGACCATCATCGACGGCGCTGGCGACAGCAAGTCGATCGAAGCTCGCGTCAAGCAAGTCCGCATCCAGATCGAAGAAGCCACGTCCGACTACGACCGTGAAAAGCTGCAAGAACGCGTGGCCAAGCTGGCCGGCGGCGTTGCCGTGATTCGCGTTGGCGCTGCCACCGAAGTCGAAATGAAGGAAAAGAAGGCTCGCGTCGAAGACGCCCTGCACGCTACCCGCGCCGCAGTGGAAGAAGGCGTTGTGGCTGG
>NZ_DATCUY010000556.1:0-1771 GCF_036567245.1 Achromobacter sp.
GGGTGGCGTTGAAGGCATGGGGCGCGTTGCGGTAGATCATGGAGAACTCCTGGTGTGCGAGGGTAGTGGCGCTTGTGGACAAGCTGGCATACCAGGCATCAAGCAAAAGCCGTGCCAACGTCCGCGCTTCAGGCCCGCGCCCTGTGCGCGGACCGAGCCGGCCTCGCGCTGGTGCCGCGCCTGAACCACTTTGGTGCACGGCGCACCATGAAAGGGGACATAACCCGCCTCGCGCCGCGTCTGGCGTTATGGCGGTAGCATGTGGGCGGACCGGAGCAAGGCGTTCCGGGGTTCTGGATCCTTGCGCGATGCCTTGCCGCGTCGTACCGAGATGAATACGCGTTTTGTCGAAGCCTTTCTGTGGTCGGCGCGCCTGGGCAGTTTCCGGGCGGCAAGCGACCGCCTGCACATCACCCAGGCCGCCGTGGCCAACCGCATCGCCTCGCTGGAGGAGGACATCGGCGCGCGCTTGTTCGAGCGCGACGCCAAGGAACTCAGGCTGACTGCCACCGGCACCCGGCTGCTGGACTACGGCGAGCGGCTGCTGGAGATCCGCCAGCAGATCCTGTCGCTGGGCAAGGGCGGCGACGAGGTCTTCGGCCTGGTGCGCATCGGCGCCATTGAAACCGTGGTGCATACCTGGCTGATCGGCTTCCTGACCAACCTGCGCTCCACCTATCCGGGCATCGAGGTGCAGCTCACCTCCGAGACCACGCGAGCCCTGCACCGCGGCCTGCGCGAAGGCGCGCTGGATATCGCATTGCAGACGGACCTGCTGAACGACAGTGGCATCATCAGCACCGCCTGCCTGCCCATGGAGATGGGCTGGGTCGGGCCGGCCGGCGACGAGGAAGCGCTGAGCGCGCAGCAGCTGCTGAGCGAGCCGGTGCTGACCATGAGCCCGGGATCGCAGCCGCACGAAGCGCTCAAGGCCCTGTACCGCGAAGTCGGCATGCCGCAGGGCAAGGTGCACTGCGTCAGTTCGATCTCCGCGCTGGCGCGGCTGGTGCGCAGCGGCTTCGGCCGCGCGTTGGTGCCGTTGCCGCCCATCTACGAGTACGTGGCGCGCGGCGAAGTGCAGATCATCCGTAGCGACATCCCGGTGCCGCCCCAGCTGCTGGTGGTGAGCTATCTGGAAAGCGCCGGTTCGGATGCGATCCGGCTGGTGGCCGAACTCGCCAGCCGTGCTTCGGACCAGTTCACGTCCTCGGTCACTGCGCCGCGATTGGGTTCCGCGCAATAGTGTTATCCCTAGGGCGTCTTTCAGTAATTCTGTTGCCGCGCAAAAAAATTACGCGTTTGTCCGCCGCCAGCCGGCCGGCTGAAGATGGAGCCTTCCGCAAACGAAGGAACTTCCTGTCTTCCGCCCATGAGCACGCACACCGAATCCTCTCTCCCGCCTCACGGCCTGCTGTTCGTCGCCACTGACGCCGATCCTGTCCACGAGGCCGATTTCAACCGCTGGTACGACCGCGAACACGTGGAAGAGCGCGTGCGCATTCCCGGCTTTCTGTCGGGCGCGCGCTACCTGTCGCGCCAGGGCGGCCGCAAGTACCTGGGCTTGTACCGCACTGAATCGTTGGCCGCCTTCACCACGTCCGACTATCGCGCGGCGTTCGAGCGCCAGACTGCGTGGTCGGTCACCAATCTCGACCGGATGCGCGATCCCATGCGCCGCGTGTGCGCCGTGCGGGCCGTGACCGGCTTCGGCTCCGGCAGCGAACTCGTGGTCCTGCCCCTGCCGGCGACCGGCGACAGCGAGGCGCTGGTC
>NZ_DATCUY010000557.1:0-4815 GCF_036567245.1 Achromobacter sp.
GGGCCGCCATGGCCCGCATCGCCCGCCCCACGCCCGGGCTGCGCGCCAGCGCGATGGCGGTTCTCTGGAACATGCTCATGGGCTCTCTCCCTGCAAAGAGAGCCACTGTGCCGGGACGCCAGGCGTGCGTCTTGAACGCCAGTGAAAAGCGCCTAGTCCAGCGCCAGCGCGCGGGCGCGGCCGAACAGCGGACGCTGCACCGTCTGCGCCAGCAGCACGCCGGCCAGCGTCACCGCGCCGCCCAGCAGGTGGTACAGGTGCAATTGCTCGCGCAGCATGACGAAGGCGGCCAGCGCGGTGAACAGCGGCAGCAGGTTGATGAAGATGCTGCAACGGTTGGGCCCCAGGCGATGGACCCCTTCGATCCACAGGAAGGACAACAGCACCGACGAGAAGATGCCGGCGTACAGGATCAGCGGAATCGTATTCATGTCCAGCGCCGCCTGCGCCGCCGGCACGCGCAGGTACAGCGGCAGCATATAGAGCAGCGCGAAGATCGATTGCACGAAGGTGGATTGCCAGGCCGGCACCGGCACCTTCCAATGGCGCAGCAGCACGCCGTACAGCGCATAGGACAAGGCCGCCAGCAGCATCAGGCCGTCGCCGACATGGATGCCGTGCTGAAACACGCTCAGCATGTCGCCCTGGCCCACCAGGTACAACAGGCCCAGGAACGACAGCACGCCGCCGGCGGCCATGCCCAGGGTCAGGGGATCGCGCAGGATCACCACGCTGAGCAGCATGCTCAGCAAGGGGATCAGCGCCGTCAGGATGGCCATATTGGTGGCGGTGGTGGTTTCGGCGGCGCGGTAGGACAGCGCCTGGAACACCGCCGACGACAAGGCGCCATAGAGCGCCAGCTTGGGCCAGTGGCGCAGGATGGTCTTGCGGTTGCGCCAGGCGGGGCCGGCCGTGAACAGCCCCATCAGGAACAAGGCCAGCACCAGCCGGTAGAAGGTGATGGCGGTGGGCGAGATGGCGCTGGCGGCCATCTTGGACACGATGACGTTGCCCGCCCAGAACAGAATGGCGAACAACGGGAACAGGTAGGACATGGTGGTTGCGCTCGGAGAATGAGGGATGGTCTCCGGCCGCGCGTGGCGCCCTTTCGGGGCGGCGCGCGCGGCCGGAGTATCGCTATCCTATTGAGCGCATTTCGGTCCGTCTGCCGATGAAAAGGCAGACGCTATCGCAAAATGGACATCGCCCGCATCAGGGACGGAATGGCGCGGGATCCAGCGGCAGCTCCAGCCCGCCCATCTGCGCCGTCAACAGCGCGGCGCTGCCGCAGGCCAGGGTGAAGCCCAGCGCGCCTTGCCCGATGTTGAGCCACAGATTGTCGGCCGCAAGGCTGCGGCCGATCAGTGGTTTTCCGGTAGGCGTGGCTGGACGCAGGCCGGCCCAGGGCACGGCCTGGCGCAAGTCCAGCGACGGGAAGGCTTCGTGCACCTGGCGCTTGAGCAACCCGATGCGCGCCGTATCGATGCTGGCGTCGGCGCTGCCGATGTCGACCATGGCCGCGATCCGCAGCACGCCGCCCACGCGGGCATAGACGATGCGCCGCTCATAGTCCGTCACGCTGATGCGCGGCGCCACCGACTCGTCGTCCTCATCCAGCGGCACGCTCAGGCTGTAGCCCTTCAAGGGATACAGCGGCACGTCCTGGCCCAGGGGCTTGAGCAGCGCGCGCGTGCCGATGCCTGTGGCCAGCACGATGGCGTCGGCGCCGATGTCGCCGTCGCGTGTGTTCACCGCCACGATGCGGCGGCCTTCGCGCTGCAGGCCCGACACCGGATTGGACATGGCGCATTGCACATTGGCCATGGACTGCAGGCGGTCGAACAGCGCCTCGGTGAACTGGCGGCAGTCGCCAGCCTCTTCGCTGGGGGTGTAGATGGCGCCCGCCAGGCTGCCGCCCATGCCGGCCAGCGCCGGCTCCAGCGCCAGGGTCTGCGCCGCGTCCAGCACCTGCTGGTCGGCGCCGTGAGCGGCCTGGTACGCCACCAGCTGGCGCGCCTTGTCCAGCAGCGCCGGGCTGCGGTAGGCGATGAGCTTGCCGTTCTTCAGATGGCCGAAGTCCAGGTCTTCCTGCTCCAGCAGGGAGTGCATCACGTCGCGACTGAGATAGGACAGGCCGGCCAGTTGGACCGTGGAAGCCTTGGCCACCGAGGCCCGGCACGCCAGCGCGAACTGCAGGCACCAGCGCCATTGGTGGGGATCCAGCCGCGGCCGGAAACGCAGCGGGGAGTCCTCGCGCAGCAGCCAGCCCGGCACGCTGGGCAGCACGCCGGGGCCGGCCAATGGCGCCACGTAGCTATAGCTGAGCTGGCCGCCATTGGCGTAGCTGGACACCTCGGCCGGACGCGCCTGGCTGTCCACCAGCACCACGTCATGGCCCTGGCGCGCCAGGAAATAAGCCGACGTGACACCCACGACGCCAGCGCCGATTACGCAAACCCGCATACTCATAGATCCAGAAAGACAGGGACACCACGCTATTCTGGGACGCGCCCCGCCCGTCCGGCAAATGCCAAACTCCGCAGGGTCCATAACAAAACATCATGCCCCGCCTCAGGCGGCGCGATGCAGCTTGATGATGGCCGCGGCCGTGGGGTCGCGCACCAGGTCGGCCAGGGTGTAGCCGTTGAGCGCCTCGTAGAAGGCCTGCAGGGTCTGCGCCAGCACGCCGGACAGGCGGCATGAGCCGTCCAGCGCACAGGGAGGTTCGCGGCAGTCGATCAGCGGCCCCTGCTGCTCCAGTTGCCGGATCAGATCGCCCACGCGGTAATCGTCAGCGGACTTGGACAGCCGCAGCCCGCCGCCCTTGCCGCGCGAAGTGCTGACCCACTCTTGCTGCGCCATGAAGTGCACCACCTTCACCAAATGATTGCGCGACACGCTGAAGCGGTCGGCGATCTCCGGAATGGTGACTGCGGCGGACCGGTGGCGGCACTGCGTCAGGTACATCAGGACGCGCAGGCCGAAATCGGTGAATCGGGTCAGTTGCATGGCAGGGGTGAAAGGGATGGGCGCTGGCGGCCCGAGAGCTCAGGCCGCCAGGATACACCGCTCAGGCGGGCGCGCCGCCGGTGCCGAAGGCTTCGGCGTGGATGCGGTCTTCCGGCACGCCCAGGCCGGTCAAGGCCTCGCGCTGCGCGCGCATGAAGCCCGCCGGGCCACACAGGTAGTAGTCCGCGCCGGGCACGATGACCTCCTCGCGGATGGCGTTCAGGTCCACCCGGCCGGCGTAGTCATAGTCGCGTCCAGGCTGGTCGTCGTGGCCGACTTCCTCGTAGAACACCGCCTTGCGCACATTGGCGCGTTCGGCGGCGATGTCGTTGACGTGATCCCGCAAGGCGTGGACCGAATTGTTGCGGCAACCGTGCACGAAGCGGATCTGACGCTCGTCGTTCAGGCCCACCAGATGGTTCAGGATGGAAACCATGGGCGTCAGGCCCACGCCGCCGCTCAGCAGCACCACCGGCGCATTGCCTTCCTCGCGCAAAAAGAAATCGCCTTGGGGCGGCGCCACGTCCAGCACCCCGCCCTCTTCCAGGCGGTCATGCAGGGCGTTGGACACGCGGCCGGCCGGCGTATCGGCGCCGCCCGCTTCGCGCTTGACGGAGATGCGCAGGCGGTCCTGCCCCGGCGCGTCGGACAAGCTGTACTGGCGCGGCTGCATCAGGCCCAGCTCGGGCACGAACACGCGCACCGACACGTACTGGCCAGGACGGTAGGCAGGCACCGCGCCGCCATCGGCCGGCGCCAGGTAGAAAGACGTGATCTCGGCGCTTTCGCGCTGCTTGCCCACCACGCGGAATGCGCGCCAGCCCGTCCATCCGCCCGGCTTGGCAGCCGATTCCGCATACAGGCGCGCCTCTTCGGCGATCAGCAGGTCGGCCAGTTGGCCATAGGCCGCGGCCCAGGCAGCGATCAGTTCGTCCGTGGCCGCCTCGCCCAGCACTTCGCTGATCGAGGCCAGCAGATGCTTGCCCACGATCTGGTAGTGCTCGGGCCGTATGCCCAGGCTGACGTGCTTGTGCACGATGCGCGTCACCACGGGCATCAGCACCGAGGGATCGTCGATGTGCTCGGCATAGGCCGTAACCGCGCCGGCCAGCGCGTGCTGCTGCTCGCCGCCCGCCTGATGGGCCTGATTGAAGACATGCTTGAGCTCAGGGTTGTGCTTGAACATGCGGGCATAGAAATGCTTGGTCAGCGCGACACCGTGCGTCTTTAGGACGGGGGCCGTGCCCTTGACCAGGGCGCGGATTTGGGGGCTCAACATCTACTGCTCCTTGTGGCGCGATCGGAATCGCGGTTAAACATGTATTTATAATACATCTTTAAATGCCCACTGAAAAACGCCGCCCGGTTCATTCCTTTCCGGCTTCCCACTCGCCCAGGATGGCAAGCGTTGGTAACACGCAAGCGGCTTCGGCCCGCCATTGGGGACGTAAAGCGCTGCCAGCCTGGGCGCGCCATGCCGCGGACGCGATCCAGTCATCCCCCAAGCGATAGGAACAAGCGCGCCACCGTCCAGGCGGCGCGCGCAGGCGCCATCCCGCCTTGTCATCGGGCGCCAGGCCCACCGACGCCATGTCCGCCGGAAAATCCAGCCCGGCCGCCTTGATGAAGGCTTCCTTCAGGGTCCACAGGAGATAGAAGCGCTCTAGCTGCGCCGCGCCCCACAGGCTGGCCAGTGCCTCGCGCTCGGCGGGTGTGCAAACCCATCCGGCCAGGCGCAAGACTTCGCGCGGGCGGATGCGCTCCAGGTCGGCGCCTAGCGCCCACCCCTGCGGCGCCGCCGCGCAG
>NZ_DATCUY010000558.1:0-15882 GCF_036567245.1 Achromobacter sp.
GAACCACCGCGCTGCCTGGCCGAGCGCCTGGCCCGCGGCGACCTGGGCAAGAAGAGCGGCCGCGGCTTCTACGCCTGGCGCGACGGCAAGCCGGTCAAGGGCAGCAGTCCAGCGGGCGCGCCCGCTGGACTGGCGCAGCGCCTGATCCAGCCGCTGATAGACGCCACGCGCCAGCGCGTGGATGCGGGCATCGTCGCCGACGCCGACCTGGCCGACGCGGGCGTGATTTTCGGAACGGGGTTCGCGCCATTCACGGGCGGACCCTTGCATTACCAGAGTAGCAACGCGTTGCGCAATATAAGACCGGCTGAGGCCGATTAGGACCCATACACCCTAAACCGGAACCACAAGACCGGCAGTGCCATAGAGACATCTATCCATCACGAGGAGGCAGTACCATGAGCAGACGTTCATTGTCCCTGAGCACCTTGTCGGCCCTCGTGGTCGGCCTGGGCGCGACCACGGCAACGCACTCGGCCGGCTTTCAGCTCCTGGAGCAGAACGCCAGCGGCCTGGGCAACGCCTATGCGGGCTCTGCGGCGAATCCGGAGAACGCCAGCATCATCTATTACAACCCGGCCGGCATGACCTACCTGCCCGGCTTCAACGTGTCCGGCGGCGTCAACCTGATCAAGCCGTCGTTCAAGTTTTCCGACAACGGCGACAGCCGCAACCCCAGCATTCCCGGCCTGCCGGGCACCGGCCTGGGCGGTTCGCGCCCGACCGGCGGCAACGGCGGCGACGCCGGCAACCTGGGCGTAGTGCCCAATATGTACGCCTCCTGGCAGTTGAACGAGCAGTGGTACCTGGGCCTGGGCGTGGGCGCGCCCTTCGGCCTGATGACCGAATACGACGACGGCTGGGTGGGCCAGTACCACTCCAACAAATTCGAGATCAAGACGATCAACGTCAACCCCTCGATCGCGTACAAGGTCAACGAGAAGTTCTCCATGGGCTTCGGCGTGAACTGGCAGCACATCGACGCCAATTACAAGAAGAAGACCGTGCTGCCCGTTCCCGGCATGCCGCTGGGCACCACCGGCGACGCCGACCTGAACCTCAAGGGCGACGCCTGGGGCTGGAACGTGGGCTTCATGCTGCAACCCACGGAAGATACCCGCATCGGCCTGTCCTACCGCTCGAAGATCAAGCACACGGCCAAGGGCGACACGGATATCGACAACATCTATCCGCGCGGCAACTCGATCTCGTTCGACGCCAAGGCCTCCGTGACCCTGCCCGACACCCTGATCCTGAGCGCGGCTCATCAGCTGAACGAACGCTGGGAACTGCTGGGCGACGTCTCGTGGACGGGCTGGAGCAGCATCCCGGACCTGAAGATCCGCAACTCCGGCGCCGGCGCGCGCGACGACGACCTGCCGCTGAACTTCCGCGACAGCTGGCGCGTCGCCCTGGGCGCCAACTACAAGTTCGCGCCCAACTGGAAGTGGAAGTTCGGCGTCGCCTTCGACCAGTCGCCCGTGCACAAGGAAGCCGACCGTCCGACCTCGCTGCCGGACAACGACCGCTACTGGCTCTCGACCGGCGTGCAGTGGCAAGCCACCAAGGACACCACGCTCGACGTAGGCTATACCTACCTTTACCTGCGCAAGACGGACATCGATACGACGTCCGGCAACCAGCTGACCAAGGGCCGCGTCGCGGGCACCTATGACAGCAATGCCCACATCCTGGGCATACAGCTGTCGTCCCGCTTCTAGCCCGCCCCGGATGGCGGCCCGGCCCGGCCCGGTCCGGACCGCTCCGCCATCCGCTTTTTTTTTCAGGAGACTGCCTTGAGCAAGTTCGTCGTCAAACACGTCGCCGTCCTGGGGGCCGGCGTCATGGGCGCGCAGATCGCCGCCCATCTGGCCAATGCCGGTGTGCCCGTCACGCTGTTCGACCTGGCCGCCCCCGAAGGCGACCGCAACGGCACGGTCAAGAAGGCGATCGCTGGCTTGAAGAAGCTGGAGCCCGCGCCGCTGGCCGGCGCGGCGCGCCTGGCGTACATCACGCCCGCCAACTACGACGACGACCTGGAACGGCTGCGCGGCTGCGACCTGGTCATCGAGGCCATCGCCGAACGCATGGACTGGAAGACCGCGCTGTACGAGCGCATCGCGCCGCACGTCGCTCCGGGCGCCATCATTGCCTCCAACACCTCGGGCCTGTCGATCGACGCGCTAGCCAACGCCCTGCCGACCAGCCTGCGCGAGCGCTTTTGCGGCATCCACTTTTTCAATCCGCCCCGCTACATGCGGCTGGTGGAGATCATCGCCACTACGCACACCCAGCCCGCGGTGCTCGACCAGCTTGAAACCTGGCTGACCTCGACCCTCGGCAAGGGCGTGATCCGCGCGCTGGACACGCCCAACTTCGTGGCCAACCGCATCGGCGTGTTTTCGATCCTGGCAGCCATGCACCACACGGCCCGCCTCGGCCTGGCGTTCGACGAGGTCGACGCGCTGACCGGGCCGAAGATCGGCCGCCCCAAGAGCGCCACCTACCGCACCGCCGACGTGGTCGGCCTGGACACGCTGGCCCACGTGGTCGGCACCATGGAAAAGAATCTGCCGGACGATCCCTGGCACCGCTATTTCAAGCTGCCTGAGTGGCTCTCGGCCTTGATCGCCAAGGGCGCGCTGGGCCAGAAGAGCGGCGCCGGCGTCTACCGCAAGCAGGGCAAGGAGATCCAGGTCCTGGACCTGAAGGCGCAGGACTACGCGCCCGGCGCCGGCAAGCTGGCCGACGAAGTCGCCGCCCTGCTGAAGGAACGCGACCCGGCCAAGCGCTTCGCCGCGTTGCGCGCCAGCAGCCACCCCCAGGCCCAGTTCCTGTGGAGCCTGTTCCGCGACATCTTCCATTACAGCGCCGTACAGCTCGAACACGTTGCCGACAATGCGCGCGACCTGGACCTGGCCATGCGCTGGGGCTTCGGCTGGGCCCAAGGTCCGTTCGAAACCTGGCAGGCGGTAGGCTGGCAGGCCATCGCCGCCGCCGTGGCCGAGGACATCGCCGCCGGCCAGGCCATGAGCGACGCGCCCCTGCCGGCCTGGGCGCTGGAACCGGACCGCCAGGGCGTGCATGCGCCGCAGGGCTCCTATTCCGCACGCACCGGCCAACTGCGCCCGCGCTCGACGCTGCCGGTGTACCGCCGCCAGTTGTTCCCGGAGCGCGTGGTCGGCGAAGGCGTCAGCGAACGTGGCGTCACCATCTGGGAAAACGAAGGCGTACGCCTGTGGAACCTGCCGCAGGTCGACGCCGGCGTGGCCATCCTGTCCGTCACCTCGAAGAACCACACCCTGGGCGCGGAAGTGCTCGAAGGCATCCTGCAGGCGGTGGCGCGCGCCGAGCGCGATTACGACGGCCTGGTCATCTGGCATGACGCGCCCTTTGCCGTGGGCGCCAACCTGCAGCAGGTCGCCGAGGCCTGCGCCGCCGGCCAGTGGGACATGCTGCAAACCACGGTCGAGAAATTCCAGCGCACCTCGCAGTCGTTCAAGTACGCGCAGATTCCCACCGTGGCGGCCGTGCAGGGCATGGCGCTGGGCGGCGGCTGCGAATTCCTGATGCATGCCTCGCACCGGGTGCTGGCGCTGGAAAGCTATGTCGGGCTGGTGGAAGCCGGCGTCGGGTTGATTCCGGCCGGCGGCGGCAGCAAGGAATTCGCCGGCCGCGCCGCCGCCCTGGCGGCCACGACCGCCACACCGGGCGAGGTCTTCCCCTACCTTCAGCCGGTGTTCCAGACCATCGCCATGGCGCAGGTCGCCAAGAGCGCGCTGGAAGCCATCGCCACGGGCTTCGCCCGCGAGCACGACATCGTCGTGTTCCATCCGGACGAGCTGCTGTACGTCGCCATCGGCCAGGCCCGCGCCGCAGCCGAGGCCGGCTACACGCCGCCACCCCGCCTGCGCGACATTCCCGTCGCCGGCCGCAACGGCATCGCCAACTTCGAAATGGTGCTGGTCAACATGCGCGAAGGCGGCATGATCAGCGCCCATGACTACCGCGTGGCCCGCAGCGCCGCCGTCGCCCTGTGCGGCGGCGAGGTCGAAACCGGCGCCAAGGTGGACGAGGAATGGCTGCTGGCCGTGGAGCGCAAGGAATTCGTGGCGCTGCTGCGCACGCCTGAAACGCAGGCCCGCATCCGCCACACCCTGGACACCGGCAAGCCCCTGAGGAACTGAGCCCACCCCCGCAGCGCCTTCGGCGCTTCCCCCTCAAGGGGGGCCCGCCTAGGGGGGCCCGCCTAGGGGGGCCCGCCTAGGCGGCGCCGGCTGCGGACCGGCGGAGCCGGATCCGCGCGGCCCCACTGAGGAAAAGCAGTGGAGTGCAGGGGGCAGTGCCATGGACACACAAGGAACCACTATGAGCAAGCAGATTCAAGACGCCTACATCGTCGCCGCCACGCGCCTGCCGGTGGGCAAGCGCAACGGCGCCTACATCACCACCCGCCCCGACGACATGCTGGCCGCCGCGCTCAATGGCGCGCTGGCGCAGGTCCCGGGCCTGGACGCCGCGCGCATCGACGACGTCATCGCCGGCTGCGCCATGCCCGAGGCCGAACAGGGCATGAACGTGGCCCGCATTGGCCTGTTGCTCGCCGGCCTGCCGCAAAGCGTGGCCGGCGTCACCGTGAACCGCTTCTGCGCCTCCGGCCTGCAGGCGGTGGCAGACGCCGCGGCCCGCATCCGCACCGGCGAAGCCGACATCATGATAGGCGCAGGCACCGAATCCATGAGCGCCATGCCGCAGATCATGGGCAACAAGGTGTCGATGAACCCGGCTATCTTCGAGCACCAGGAAAACATCGGCATGGCCTTCGGCATGGGCCTGACTGGCGAGAAGGTCGCCGAGCGCTGGAAGGTCTCGCGCGAGGACCAGGACGCCTTCGCCCTGGCCTCGCACCAGAAGGCCTGCGCGGCCATCGCCGCCGGCCATTTCCGCGCCGAGATCACGCCCTATGAAACCGTGTCGCGCCAACCTGGCGACGCCAGCGGCACGGTGCGCGTCACGCGCCGCCTGGTCGAGGTGGACGAGGGTCCACGCCCGGACAGCAGCGCCGCGGCGCTGGCCCGGTTGAAGCCTGTATTCGCCGCGCGCGGCAGCGTCACCGCCGGCAACAGCTCGCAGATGTCCGACGGATCCGCCGCCGTGATCCTGGTGTCCGACCGCATCCTGCGCGAGTTCAACCTCAGCCCGCTGGCGCGCTTTGCCGGCTTCGCCGTCGCCGGCGTGCCGCCCGAGGTCATGGGCATCGGCCCCGTGGCAGCGATCCCCAAGGTGCTGCAACGCGCCGGCATCGGCCAGGACGCGCTGGACTGGATCGAACTGAACGAAGCCTTCGCCGCCCAGTCCCTGGCCGTCATCCGCGAACTGAAGCTCGATCCGGCCAAGGTCAACCCGCTGGGCGGTGCGATCGCGCTGGGCCACCCGCTGGGCGCCACGGGCGCGATCCGCACCGCCACCATTACCCACGGCCTGCGCCGCACGAGCGGCAAGTACGGGCTGGTGACCATGTGCATCGGCACCGGCATGGGCGCGGCCGGCCTGTTCGAGGCGATGTAGGCGGAGCGGCGCGGAGCATGAAGCCCTATTGGTTCAAGAACCTGTCGCCAACATGGCGGGCGCGCCTGATGCGGGTGGGATTCAACCTGCATCCGGCGTTCCGCGCCACCGGCGGCAAAGTGGTGCATGTGTCCGCGGACTTCCACCATATCCGCATCAAGCTGCCGTTGCTGCGGCGCACCCGCAATATCGTAGGCTCGATGTACGGCGGTTCGCTGTTCGCCGTGACCGACGGCGCCCACCCCACGATGCTGATGTCCGCGCTGGGCGCGGACCACATCGTGTGGGACAAGGCCGCCTCCATCCGGTACCGCAAGCCGGCATACGCCACGCTGTACGTGGACTTCCGGCTCGCGCCCGGCGAAATCGCGGAAATCCGCGCGATCCTGGCGCGCGACCATGAAACCACCCGGACCTATACGGTGGAACTCAAGGACCGCGACGGCGTGGTTTACGCCGTCGTGGAACGCACGATCTATATCGCAGACAAGAAGTTCTACAAGCAAAAGAACACTGGAGGAGACACATGCGCCGTATCCCCGGAGGGCGAACCGTCGCCCTGAGCCTCATGTTTGCCGCCTGCCTGGCCGGCGCCCCCGCCCAAGCCGCCGACGTGGAAGTCGCCGGCGTGCGCGTGCCGGACAGCCTGTCTGAAGGCGGCCGCGCGCTGGTGCTGAATGGCGCCGGCGTGCGCACCAAGTTCGTCGTCAAAGTCTACGTGGCCGCGCTGTACGCCACCGCGAAAAGCAGCGATGCGGCCGCGCTGGTCAACAGCGATGAACCGCGCCGCATGCGCTTGCGGCTGCTGCGCGACGTGGACAGCAAAAGCCTGGACGAAGCCCTGCAGGACGGATTGCGCGACAATACGTCCGCACAGGAACTGGCCGAGCTGAAAGCGCCGGCCGGCCGCCTGTCCGCCCTGATGGCGGAAATCGGCTCGGTGCGCGAAGGCGACGTGGTCGACCTGGATTTCGACGCCCGTGGCGTTGCAGTCGCCGATAACGGCAAACTGCGCGGCCGCATCGACAGCCCCGCGTTCGCGCGCGCCCTGCTGCGGGTCTGGCTGGGCGAAAAGCCCGCGCAAGCCTCCCTGAAAAAAGCCCTGCTGGGCGGCTAGAGCCCCAGGCTCATTCTGCAGTACAGGCCCTAGACGGAAACCCGGTAAATGGAACGAATCTGGCAGAAAAGCTATCCCGCTGGCGTGCCCGCGGAGATCGAGATGGACGGCGTGACGACGTTGGTGTCGGTCGTACGCGAGAGCTGCCGGCGCTATGCCGGCAAGACCTCGTACATCAGCATGGGCAAGTCGCTCAGCTATGCCGAGCTGGACCGGCTGACGCGCGACTTCGCGGCCTGGCTGCACGCCAACGGCCTGGGCCGCGGCGACCGCGTCGCGCTGATGATGCCCAACCTGCTGCAGTACCCCGTGTGCCTGTTCGGCGCCCTGCGCGCCGGCTGCGTGGTGGTCAACTGCAATCCGCTCTATACCCCGCATGAGCTCCAGCACCAGCTGGCCGACTCGGGCGCCCGCCTCATCGTAGTGGCGGACAACTTCGCTGCCACCGTGCAAAAGGCCCTGGACGGGAGCGCGATAGAGCGCGTGGTGGTGACGTCCATCGGCGAGCTGCTGGGGCCGCTCAAGGGGCGCCTGGTGGATTTCGTGGTCCGCCGCGTCAAGCGCATGGTGCCCGCGTGGTCCCTGCCCGACGCCATCCGGCTGGGCGATGCGCTGCGCGCCGGAGCCGCCGCGCCTTTCACGGAGGTGGCGTTGGACCAGCGCGATCTGGCCTGCCTGCAATACACCGGCGGCACCACCGGCGTAGCCAAGGCGGCCATGCTCACGCACGGCAATCTGGTGGCCAACCTGAGCCAGGCCCATGCCTGGGTCAGGCCGCTGGTGACCGAAGGCGAGGAATGCATCGTGACGGCCTTGCCGCTGTATCACATCTTCGCGCTGACGGCGAACTGCCTGACCTTCATGAAGATCGGCGCCAGCAACCTGCTCATCATCAACCCGCGCGACATCCCCGGGCTGGTCAAGGAAATGCGCAAGGTGCCGTTCTCGGCCTTCACGGGCGTGAACACGCTGTTCAACGCCCTGCTCAACAATCCGGACTTTGCGCGCCTGGATTTTTCGCGGCTGCGCCTCACGATGGGCGGCGGCATGGCGGTGCAGCGCTCCGTGGCCGACCGCTGGCGCGCCGTCACCGGCCGCTCGCTGGCGCAGGCCTACGGCCTGACCGAAACCTCGCCCGCAGTCACGATCAATCCGCTGGACGTGCAGGAATTCACCGGATCGATCGGCCTGCCCGTACCGTCCACCGAAATCTCCATCCGCGACGATGCCGGCACGGAACTGGGCATAGGCGAGACCGGCGAAATCTGCGTGCGCGGCCCGCAGGTCACGCAGGGCTACTGGCAACGGCCCGACGAAACTGCGCTGGTCCTGTACGCGGACGGATTCCTGCGCACCGGCGACGTCGGCTACGTGGACGAGAAGGGCTACGTGTTCCTGGTGGACCGCAAGAAGGACATGATTCTGGTGTCCGGCTTCAACGTCTATCCCAACGAGGTCGAGGACGTGGCCGCGCTGCATCCCGGCGTGCGCGAAGTGGCGGCGGTGGGCGTGCCCGACGAGCGCTCGGGCGAGGCCGTCAAGCTGTACGTGATCCGCAAGGATCCCGCACTGGATGCCGAGACCCTGATCGCGCATTGCCGCAAGCAGCTGACGGGTTACAAGGTGCCGCGCTACATCGAGTTCCGCGATGACTTGCCGCGCACCAACGTCGGCAAGATCCTGCGCCGCGAACTCAAGCCGGCGGCGCAGAAAGCCGCATCGGCGCCCGTCCGGCAGCCGGGCCAGGCTTGAACCCACCGGCTCGCCTCGAACGCGAGCCGATGGGTTCCGTCGCTGACCGAACTACCACTGCCCAAAGTACACCCCCGCCCGCTTGTGGGCGTTGGTGCCCTTTTCCACGGCCTTGTCGCTGATGGTGGTGCGGCGCTTGCCGCGCAGCATCCATTCCAGCAGACGCTGGCGCAACGCCAGGCGCGCTTCCGCATGCGCGCTGCTCGCGCCCAGATCCTGGTACTCATCAGGATCGGCGTGCAGGTCGAACAGCTGCTCGCGCTCGTCCAGCCAGTACACGTAGCGCCAGCGGTCCGTGCGGACCGACCAGGCGCGCGCGTTCTGCGGCGTCTTGCCGCAAAGGACGCGAGCCTGGCGGAAGCTGTAGTCCAGCTCCGAGTACACGCAGTCGCGCCACGGCGTGGCGGCGTCCCGCCCATGCAGCAAGGTCTGCAGTTCGCGGCCCTCCAGCCGATGGCCGGGCCCGGGCGTGCCCAGCGCGCGCAGCACCGTGGGCACCAGGTCCACGCTTTCCACCATGTCATCCAGCGCGCGGCCGCGCGTGGCGTCGGCTGCGGCCGAGGGATCCATGACGATGAAGGGCACGCGCTGCACGGTGTCGTAGAACAGCTCTTTTTCGCCCAGCCAGTGATCGCCGAGGAAGTCGCCGTGGTCCGCGGTGAACACGATGAGCGTGTTCTTCATCAGGCCCGCGCCTTCCATGTAGTCGAACAGCCGGCCCAGATGATCGTCCAGCTGCCGGATCAAGCCCTGGTAGGCCGGACGCACCACGCGCACGCACTCGTCGGTGGAAAAGCTGACGCTCTCTTCCTGCTGCCGGTAGGCCGCCACCACCGGGTGCGCGGTCTCCAGCTCTTCGCGATTGCGCCGCACCGGCAGGCATTGATCCGGGGTGTAGAGCTTGTGATAGGGGTCCGGCGCCATGTAGGGCCAATGCGGCTTCACGTAGCTCAGGTGCAGCACCCAGGGCTGGCTGCCGCGCCGCTTCATGAAGTCCAGTGCCTGGTCCGTCATGTAGGCGGTCTCGGAATGCGGCTCGGCCACGCGTGCGGGCAGATGCGCGTTGCGCATGTTCCAGCCGCTGACCACCTGGCCGCCTGCATCCACCGCGGCGATCACGTAGTCGGTCCAGGGGTCGGCGCTGTCGTAGCCGTGGCGCCGCAGAAAGGCCGGATAGCCGCTTTCATCGCCCGGCGTGTGGTGGCCGTCGTAGCGGTCCAGTTCGGCGAAGCCGCCACGGCTGAGCAGTACGCCCAGTTCGGAGCTGCCATCGATGGCCAGCCGCTCCATGCCGGCCTTGTCGGGGATGATGTGGGTCTTGCCTGCCAGCGCCAGTTCGCGGCCTTGCCCCGCCAGGTATTCGCCCAGCGTGATCTCGTTGACCGACAGCGGCACGCGGTTCCAGGTGGCGCCGTGGCGCGAGGGATAGCGGCCGGTGTAGTAGCTCATGCGCGACGGTCCGCATACGCCCGAGTTCACGAAGGCGCGGTCGAAGCGCGCGCCGCGCGCCGCCAGCGCATCCAGGCTGGGCGTCCGCAGATAGGGATGGCCATAACAGCTCAGGTGATCCGCCCGCAGCTGGTCGGCCATGATGAACAACACGTTCTGCACATCGCTCATCGCCGTCCTCCTATTGCGTGGCCGTGAAGCCTGACTCGCGCACCACGGGCTCCCATTGCCTGCGGTAGGCGGCCAAGGCGTCGGCCGTGCCGGGCGCATCCAGCGACACCGGATCCAGGTACGCGGCGCGCACGGCTTCCTGCATGGCGGGTTCGCGCAGCACCGCCGCGATGTCCGCGCCCAGCCTGTCGGCCTTGGCCTGCGGCATCGCCGCCGGCGCGAAGAACGCGTTCCAGCCGTCGGCCGCCAGGTTCACCCCGCCTTCCTTGAAGGTGGGCACGTCCTTCAGCTCGGCATCGCGCGCTTCGCCAGACACGGCGAGGATGTGGATCTTGCCGGCGCGGTGCTGCGGCAGCAGGGTATCCAGCGTGTCTATGCCTTGCGGCAGGATGCCGCCTATCAGTTCTGAAATCAGCGGCGCGGATCCCCGGTAGCCGACCACTTCCGGCTCCTGTCCCAGTTCGCGGCCCAGCATCAGCGCGAAGAAGTGCGGCAGGCTGCCGGTGGCCGGCACGCCCACGGCGAACTGCTTGGGGTTCGCCTTCAGCCACTGCCGCAGGCCGGCCAGATCCTGGATCGGCGAATTTGCTGCCACCGCCAGCGCGAACTTGTAGCGGCTGACCAGCGACACCGGCTTGAAGTCGCGCTGCGCGTCGTAGCCAGGTTGGGCGTAGACCAGCGGCGCCACCACCATCACGGCCGGATTCGCCAGCATCAGCACGTTCTGGCCGGCTGGCGCGGCGTGCAGGGCTTGCGCCGCGATGCGGCCGCCCGCGCCGGTCTTGTTCTCGACCACCACGGCCACGCCGACCCGGTCCTTGAGCCGGTCAGCCACCAGCCGCGCGATGCGGTCCGAACTGCCGCCCGGCGGGTAGCCCACCACCACCGTCAGCGTCCCGTCCAGCGGGGCCTGCTGCGCGCCAGCCAGCGGCGCGCCCGCCGCAAGTGTTACTGCCGCGGCAATGCCTGATATCAATCTACGCATGGTCCACTCCTGCAGACAGTGGCCCGCTGTCGATTATGGTTGTCACTGCATGGCCGATACCCAAATAGGGAAATTGAATTTAGCAACGCCTGCATTTGTTGATCTAATCCAGGACTTCCCATAACGATATGCAGCGCGAACTGCAACGCCACCAGGAGGAGACGCCATGCCGAACATCCCCGAACCCGGCCAACGCCAGCTTGCCGACATGCTGATGTACCGGCTGTACCAGGCGTGGTCGCAATCCAATCCGGTGTTCCTGCGCCTGTGCGAAGGACGCTTCGGCATCACGCGCCGCGAATGGCGCGTGCTGGCCTGTGCTGTCGAAGGCGGCATCATGAGTTCGGCCGAACTGGCCGCCGCCGCCAAGCTCGACCTGACGCGCACCTCGCGCACCCTGGGCGCGCTGTGCGAGAAAGGCTGGCTGCGCCGCCTGCACGACAGCGCGGACCGCCGCGTGGTGCGCGTGGAAGCGACGGCCGAAGGCATCGCCCGCTACCACGCCCTGCTGCCCGAGGTCTCGCACCTGAACGACCTGCTGGTGCAGGACCTGAGCGACGACGAGGTCGCCTTGCTGCGCGATTTCCTCGGCCGCATCGAGCAGCGCGGCCGCCGCATGGCCGAAGACAACATCGTCTCGGAAAAAGCCAGCCGCCGCGACGGCGGCACGCGACGGCCTCGGTACGCCTGAACCGCGAGCTGTCGCGCCCCTCCAACAGCCTCGCGATCCACGCGTGGCTAGCGAAAACCACCGCAAGCTGCTGATAGCACGGCACTTTCCCAGCTTCCCTTAACCTGCAAACGAAAATTGCAGAGCTTTTTTACATCTGAGTTTGGCCCGTTTCCTGGTCTCCCATTTAGTCTGAATTGATAATACTTATCGTTGCTATTTCTATAAGTAATCGGCCGTTCTCCGGCCGCTGGGGAAATCTCTTGATACGCCATTTTCATCCGGCCACCCGCCGCGCGCGGCCGCAGGCCTTGCTGCCCATCGTCGCCGCGCTGACCGCCTGCCTCGGCGCCGCGGCGCATGCTCAACCCGCGCAGTCGGGCGAACCCGCCACCATCCTGCCCGCCGTGCAGGTCACCGGCACCGGTGAAACCGCAACCAGCCCGGTCGAAGGCTATGTCGCCACGCGCAGCGCCACCGCGACCAAGAGCGACACGCCCTTGTCGGAAACGCCGCAGTCCATCACCGTGATTCCCCGCGAACAGATCGTGGATCAGGGCGCGCAGAACATCCAGGACGCCATGAACTACGCGGCCGGCGTGCGCCCCAATGCGTATGGCGTGGACAACCGCGCCGACTACGTGCGCATCCGCGGCGTGGAGCCGGTGCAATACCTGGATGGGCTGCGCCAGTACTTCAGCTTCAACAATCCGCGCACCGAGGTCTATGCGATGGAGCGCGTGGAAGTGCTGCGCGGCCCCTCGTCCATGCTGTACGGACAGGGCAGCACCGGCGGCATCGTCAACCTGGTCAGCAAGCGCCCCCTGGAAGAGACTCAACGCGAGATCGGCGTGGTGCTGGGCAACCACAACCGCCGCGAGATCCAGGCCGACCTCACGGGCCCGGCCAGCGAGGACGGCCAGTGGCTGTACCGCGTCATTGCGGTAGGGCGCGACAGCGACACCCAGGTGCAGTACGCGCCGGACGACCGCCTGATGTTGGCGCCATCCCTCACCTGGCGCCCCAGCGCGGCCACCTCGCTGACGCTGCAGGCCACCTGGCAGAAGGACCGCGCCGGCACCACGCAGTCCTTTCTGCCGTGGAGCGGTTCGGTGCAGGAAAATCCCAACGGCCGCATCCCGACCCGGCGTTTCGCCAGCGAGCCGGGCTTCGACGCCTACGACACCGAACAATTCAGCGTCGGTTGGCTGTTCGAGCACCAGTTCAATGACACCTGGAAAGTGCGGCAGAACTTCCGCAACACGGTCAGCAGCGTCGACTACAAGACGCTCTATCCCAACGTCTACGGCGCGCGCCGCGGCGATTCCTACATCGATCCGGAGCAGACCACCGTCGACCGCATTTTCTATGTCAACAAGCCGCGCATGCGCACGCTCTTGGCCGACCAGAACCTGGAAGGCAAGCTGAACTGGGGCCGCACCGAACACACGGTGATTTTCGGCATGGACTATTCGCGCTACCGCGAGACCAGCAAGACCGCCGGCGGCGCGGGCTCGCCGCTGAACCTGTACCACCCCGTGTACGGCAACGCGCCCGAATACGAACTGTCGGACAACCCCAAGATCAACCAGCAGCAGATCGGCTTCTACGCCCAGGACCAGATCAAGTTCGACAAGAACTGGATCTTCCTGGCCGGCATCCGCCGCGACCGCGCCGACAGCACCACCGAAGGCCAGGACCGCGAAACCGACATGGCCACCACCAAGCGCTTCGGCCTGATGTACGCGGCGGACAACGGCTGGTCGCCCTACCTCAGCTACAGCGAATCGTTCACGCCCATCGCCGGCGCCGACTTCTACAACCAGCGCTGGAAGCCCATGCGTGGCAAGCAGGTCGAGGCCGGCATCAAGTACATGCCGAAGGACGCCGACATCGAGTTCACCGCGGCCGCGTACGACCTGCGCGAGAAGAACCGCCAGACCAACGACCCGAACAACCCCAACAACCAGATCCAGGCCGGCAAGACCCGCACCCGCGGCGTCGAACTGGAGCTGCGCGGCCGCGTCACCAAGGACGTGGACGTGATCGCCAACTACATCTACACCGATCTCGATCCGCAGCTGGAGGCGCAGCCCAAGCATATGGCCTCCATGTGGGGCAAGTATCGCTTCGCGTTGGCCGGCCAGCCTGGCTTCGCGGTGGGCGCAGGCGTGCGCTACCTGTCGGCGTTCCGCGACGGCGGCGCTCCGGAAACCCCGGCTGTCACGCTGTTCGACGCCATGCTCAGCTACGACAACGGCCCCTGGCGCTATGCGCTGAACGTGAACAACATCGCGGACCGCACTTATGAGGTGGTCTGCCTGGACCGCGGCGACTGCTTCTACGGCGCGCGCCGCACCGTCATGCTGAGCGGCGCCTACCGCTTTTAAAATCGGAATCGCCTCCGGGCCCGGGAACCTGTACGTACATGCTGTACGTACAGGTGTACACTACGGTTTTTCATCCCTGATCAACCGTCTGACAGACGCGCGCTCGAACGTCTGCAACCCAGAAAAACCGTCCTGGAGACTCCGATAGTGTCGACCGAAACTTCCCGCTCGCCCTTTTTTGGCACGATGCAGAAAATCCCCGGTGGATTGATGCTGGTGCCGCTGATCCTGGGTTCCCTGATCGGCACCTTCGCGCCCGACGCCCTGGCGATCGGCGGCTTCACCACGGCCTTGTTCAAGAACAGCGCCCTGCCCCTGATCGCGCTGCTGATCTTCGCCACCGGCACCCAGGTCAACACCCGCACCGGCGGCCCCATCCTGGCCACCGCCGGCACCATCCTGCTGATGAAGACGCTGGTGCCCGCCACCCTCATCATCATCCTGGGCAGCTACGTCGGCCTGGACGGCGTGCTGGGCGTCTCCATCCTGGCGATGCTGGCCGCCTTCGACAACAGCAACGGCGGCCTGTGGCTGGCCTACACCGGCCAGTACGGCGACGCCCGCGACCGCGGCGCCTACGTCGCCAGCGCGGTCAATGACGGCCCCTTCTTCAGCCTGCTGTTCCTGGGCGCCTCGGGCCTGGCCGACATTCCCATGATCGCCCTGGTGGCGGCGCTGGTGCCGTTCCTGCTGGGCGTGGTGGTCGGCAACCTGGACCCCAAGTGGCGCGACGTGCTCAAGCCCGTGCCCAATATCGTCATCCCGTTCTTCGCCTTCGCACTGGGCACCGGCATCAACCTGGGCGCCGTGGTTTCGGGCGGCATCAGCGGCCTGATCCTGGGCCTGATCATCAGCCCCATCACCGGCGGCCTGGTCTACCTGGGCTATCGCTACATCCTGAAGCGCGGCGGCAAGAGCGGCCTGGGCTTCGCGGCCGGCACCACCGCCGGCAACGCCATCGCCACTCCCGCGGTCGTGGCGGCAGCCGACCCCAACTTCCAGCAATACGTGTCGACGGCCACCGCGCAGGTCGCCGCCTGCGTGCTGATCAGTTCGATCCTGGCCCCGATGCTGGCCTCGTATTTCCTCAAACGCGCCGGCGAGCTCAAGTCCGAGGACGCCGACCCCACGGTCGCGCCCGCCCTGCGTGAAGCGCGCGGAGAGGCGCTTTGAATCCCGCCATCGCCATCGTCGCCGATGACCTGACCGGTTCGGGCGACACGGCGGTGCAGTTCGTGCGCGCCGGCTGGAATACGCACCTGTCCATCGGCGGCGCCGACGAGGCACTGTCGGGTCCGGACGCCGTCGGCGTGGAAGTGCTGGCGGTCACGACCAACAGCCGCCCCCTGTCGGCCGCCGACGCGGCAGAAGTCGTCTGGCAGAACGTGCGGCGCCTGCGCGCGGCCGGCGTCACCCGCCTGTACAAGAAAGTGGATTCCACCTTGCGCGGCGCCTTCAAGGCCGAGATCGACGCGGCGCGCGAGGCCTGGGGACCGGACACCGTGGCGGTGATCTGCCCGGCCTTCCCGGCCACCGGCCGCACCGTCGAACAAGGCGTGCTCTACGTCAACGGCAAGCCGGTCACCGAGACCTCGGCGGCCACCGATCCGGTCACTCCGGTGACCGAGAGCCATATCCCCACCCTGCTGGGCTGCGCCCATGTGGCGGCCCAGGAAGGCGACACGCCGCAAGCGCTGGCGGCGCGCATCCGCGCAGCCGGCAACACCGTGGTGGTCGACGCCGCCAGCGAAGCCGACCTGGAGCGCCTGGCGCGCGCCAT
>NZ_DATCUY010000559.1:0-6025 GCF_036567245.1 Achromobacter sp.
CTGGGCGGCACCTACGCCGGCAACCCGCTGGCGGTCGCCGCAGCGCATGCCGTGCTGGACGTGATCGCCGAGGAAAAGCTGTGCGAACGCGCCGTCGCCCTGGGCGACAAGCTGCGCGCGCATCTGGAAGGCCTGCGCGCCAAGGTCCCGGGCATCGCCGACGTGCGCGGCCTGGGCTCCATGGTCGCCGTGGAACTGAACGATCCCGCCAGCGGCAAGCCGGACGCGGAAGCGGTCAAGCGCGTGCAAGCCCGCGCCATCGAAAAGGGTCTGATTTTGCTAAGCTGCGGTGTGTACGGCAACGTCCTGCGCTTCCTGTACCCCTTGACCATCCCCGACGCCCAGTTCGATCGCGCGCTGGCCATCCTGTCCGAGGCGCTGGCCGCCTGACGCACAGGGCCTGAACATCCGGTATTCCGGCGGGCAGGCACGAGTTTTGCGGGCGTAGCGGGTTATCCGCCACGCCCGTAAACGTTTCCTGGCCGGCCGCTTCCCTTCAAGGAGACTGCAACAATGACCGCACTGACCCATCCCCTGGCGCGCCCCGACCTGCTGCGCGACGCCTGCTACATCGACGGCAAGTGGGTAGCCGCCGGCAACGGCCCGTCCATCCCCGTGGACAATCCCTCCACCGGCAAGACCATCGTGTCCGTGCCCAAGCTGGGCCGCAAGGAAGCCGAACAGGCCATCGCCAGCGCCGAGGCCGCCCTGCCCGCCTGGAGCGCCAAGACCGGCAAGGAACGCGCCGCGATCCTGCTGAAGTGGGCCCAGCTCATGATGCAGAACCAGCAGGACCTGGCCGCCATCATGACGTCCGAACAGGGCAAGCCCGTGACCGAAGCCGCCGGCGAAATCGCCTATGCCGCCTCGTTCCTGGAGTGGTTCGGCGAAGAAGCCAAGCGCATCGACGGCGACATCCTGCAAAGCCCCAAGGCCGGCCAGCGCCTGATGGCGCTCAAGCAGCCCATCGGCGTCACCGCCGCCATCACGCCGTGGAACTTCCCGGCCGCGATGATCACGCGCAAGGTCGGCCCGGCCCTGGCCGCCGGCTGCACCATGGTGGTCAAGCCCGCCCAGCAGACCCCGCTGACCGCGCTGGCACTGGCCGTGCTGGCCGAAGAAGCCGGCGTGCCCGCGGGCGTCTTCCACGTCATCACCGGCAGCTCGCGCGAAATCGGCGCGGCCCTGTGCGAAAGCGACGTGGTGCGCAAACTGAGCTTCACGGGTTCCACCGAAGTCGGCCGCACGCTGATGGAGCAATGCGCGCCCACCATCAAGAAGCTGTCGCTGGAACTGGGCGGCAACGCGCCCTTCATCGTGTTCGACGATGCCGACCTGGACCGCGCCATCGACGGCATCCTGGCCTCCAAGTACCGCAACGCCGGCCAGACTTGCGTCTGCGCCAACCGCATCTACGTGCAGGCCGGCGTCTACGAAGAGATCGCCAAGCGCCTGGTCGCCAAGGTCGAAGCCATGAAGGTCGGCGACGGCTTTGCCGACGGCGTGACCCAGGGCCCGCTGATCGACAGCAGCGCCGTGGAAAAGGTGCAGGAGCACATCGCCGACGCGACGTCGCACGGCGCCCGCGTGATCGCCGGCGGCAAGCCGCATGCGCTGGGCGGCACCTTCTTCGAACCGACCGTGGTGCGCGACGTGACCCAATCCATGCGCTTCGCCACCGAGGAGACCTTCGGTCCGGTGGCCCCGCTGTTCCGCTTCGAAACGGAGCAGGAAGTCATCGGCATGGCCAACGACACCATCTTCGGCCTGGCCGCCTACTTCTACACCCGCGACTACGCCCGCATCTGGCGCGTGTCCGAAGCGTTGGAGTACGGCATCGTCGGCATCAACACCGGCATCATCTCCAACGAAGTCGGCCCCTTCGGCGGCGTCAAGCAATCCGGCCTGGGCCGCGAAGGCTCCAAGTACGGCATCGAAGAGTACCTGGAGATCAAGTACCTCTGCGTCGACCTGGGCGCCTGAACGGCCCCTGAAGCGCGGCCCTCGCAGGCAGATGCCGGCGAGGGCCGCGCGCATTTCCTGCGCCGGTTTCCGGGAGTCCGATATGTTGCATCCCGGCCCGCGTCCGGCGTGGTAGATTTGCGCGTTCCCCAAACGAACGAGCCCGTATGAGCAGAACCTTTACCCGCGAGGACACCCGCCGGCTTGCCGCCATCCTGGCCGAAACGGCGCAGACGGAAGTCATGCCGCGCTTTCGCAATCTGCCGGAAGGCGCGGTGCGCGGCAAAAGCTCCGCGCGGGATCTGGTCACCGATGCGGACGAAGCCGCCGAACGCCTGATCGCGGCGCGCCTGGCCAAGCTGCATCCGGGCGCCGTGCTGATCGGCGAGGAAGCCTCGGCGCGCAACCCCGCCCTGCTCAACATGCTGGTCGATGCCGACCTGGCGTTCCTGATCGACCCGATCGACGGCACCCGCAACTACGTGGCGGGCCTGCCGCTATTCGGCATGATGATCGCCGCCTGCCATCGCGGCGACGTGATCGCGGGCGTCATCTACGACCCGGTCAGCCGCGACAGCGCGCTGGCCGTGCGCGGCGAAGGCGCCTGGATGGAATACGAAAACGGCAGGCAGGTCCCGCTCGCGGTGGCCAGCCCCGCGCCCCCCGACGACATGGACGGCCTGATCTCGACCGGCGCCCTGCCCGAGCCGCTGCGCACGACCGTCAACAGCAATCTGTCGCGCCTGGGCGGCACCGCCTCGCTGCGCTGCGCCGCGCACGAGTACCGCATGCTGGCCGCGGGCCACTGCCATATCGCGCTGTATAACCAGTTGACCGCCTGGGATCACGCGGCCGGCTGGCTGCTGCACCGCGAGGCGGGCGGCTACGCCGCGCACTTCGACGGATCCCCCTACAAGCCCACGCACCGCACCGGCGGCCTGCTGTACGCGCCGGACGCCGGCAGCTGGCACGCGGCTCGCAAAGCGCTGATGGGGGACATGGCGGAAGCTGGCGAGACTTGACAGATCGTCCCCGAGAAAGGTCAAAAACTCGGGGTTATCCCTAGGAATTATCCACAGTTCCTGTGGACAACCCTATGGAAAGGTCTGTAACAGCGGAAAAAAACCTTTTCAGGGCAAGCACTTGCTTAGACCGGTCAAAAACCGGCCGGCCGCAAGCCGCTTTACAGCGCATCCAGCGCCACGGCGCAAGGCAGTTCCACCTTGAGGGTAAGCATGCTGTCGGCGCGGGTGCGTCCCAGGTTGATGGCCGCTATCGGCATGCCGTTGCGCGAGGCTGCGGACACGAACCGGTAGCCCGAATACACCATCAATGAAGATCCCACCACCAGCACCGCGTCGGCATTCATGAGGCCGGCGTTGGCGCGGTCCACCCGCTCGCGCGGCACGGTTTCGCCAAAGAACACCACGTCGGGCTTGACCACGCCGTTGCAGCGCGGACAGGGTGGCACCTTGAAGCGCGCGAAGTCCTCGCCTTCCAGATCGGCGTCGCCGTCGGGCGCATCCGAGGCATCCAGCAGCAGCCAGTCCGGATTGCCCTCCTGCAGGGCCTGCTGCCAGGCCTGCCGGCCGCCACGCCAATCGCAGGCCATGCAGCGCACTTCGTCCAGCCGGCCGTGCAGGTCCACCACCTCGCGGCTGCCGGCGGCCTCGTGCAGGCCATCGACGTTCTGCGTCACCAGCACCGAGACGCGGCCGCGCGATTCCAGCCGCGCCAACGCCCGGTGCGAGGTGTTGGGCTGCACATGGCCAAAGCGACGCCAGCCCACCATGCTGCGCGCCCAGTAGCGCGCCCGCGCCAGTTCGCCGCCCATGAAGGTCTGCAGCGTCATGGGCGGCGTGCGTTTCCATTCGCCTTCGGTGTCGCGGTAGTCGGGAATGCCGGAGTCGGTGCTGACGCCCGCTCCTGTCAGCACGAACAGCCGCGGATGGCGGTCGACGAAGCCGCGCAGCGCGGCCAGATCAGAGACTCGTGTGTCCATCCAGGCTCCTCAGTGCCGGCCACTACAAATGGCGGCCACCGCAAATTGGCGGCCACCGCAAAATGGCGGCCACCGCAAAATGGCGGCCACCGCAAAACGGCGGCCGCCGCAAATGTCACTCAGCCGCCAAGGCCGCAGTCGGGCATGTCGCTGACCAGGCTGGCCTGGGTCACGTTGCTGCCCGGCGGCACGCTGCGGGTCAGCCAGACGTTGCCGCCGATGGTCGAGCCCTTGCCTATGGTGACGCGGCCGAGAATCGTCGCGCCAGCGTAGATCACCACGTCGTCCTCGATCAAGGGGTGGCGCGCCAGGCCCTTCTTGAGTTCGCCGTTTTCGCCCGGCGGGAAGCGCTTGGCGCCCAGGGTGACCATCTGATAGAGGCGCACCCGGTCGCCGATGATGGCGGTCTCGCCGATCACGACACCGGTGCCGTGGTCGATGAAGAAGCTGCGGCCGATGGTGGCGCCCGGATGGATGTCGATGCCCGTGTCCGCATGCGCGATTTCCGCCACGATACGCGCCAGCATCGGCGCACCCAGGCGGTACAGCACGTTGGCCAGGCGGTGATGGATCATCGCCGCCACGCCCGGATAGCACAGCAGCACTTCGTCCACGTTGTGCGCGGCCGGGTCGCCCTGATAGGCCGCGGTCACGTCCAGGTCCAGCGCGGCGCGCACGCGCGGCAGTTCGGCGCCGAACTGCCGCACGATCTCGATGGCGCGCTGCTGCGTATCCACGGGCTGCGCCTGTTCAGGCCGGCCCGCGTACTGCAATTCAAGGCAAACCTGATGCAGCAGCGCATCAAGCGCCGCGCCGATGGTATGCCCGACGTAGTAGTCCTCGACCTCTTCGCGCAGGTCGATCGGCCCCAGGCGCATCGGGAACAGGGCGCCACAGAGGTCCTTGACGATCTGGCGCAGGCTTTCCTGCGACGGGAACTCGCGCAGGCCGGCGTCTTCGCGCAGGCGGCCACGGGGACCGCGCCAGGCCACGCGCGCTTCGTGCAGGCCGGACACGATGCTGTCCAGGTTCCAGTGGGCCGATGCGTTGTAGGTCGGCCCGCTCATGACCGCGGCTCCTGCAGGAAGCTGGTGGACGGATTGAATTCAAACATGGGTGCGCCTCGTTGACGGTGCATGGCCGCGGCGGGCTGGCCGCCGGGCGATGCTGCTTCGCAATATTTCCGTCAACTGTAACCGCTCGCGCCGGTTTCCCGGAATCCATCCGACACGGCGCAGGGGTTATGTCCCGGGTTATGTTCCCACGTCCTGCTCGTAGCCCTGAGGATTGCCCTGCTGCCAGCGCCAGCCGTCCGCGCACATCGCATCCACGTCATGCGTGCTGCGCCAGCCGAGCAAGCTGGCGGCCAGGGCGGGATCGGCCCACATGCGCTCGATATCGCCGGGGCGGCGGGCTTGCGCGCGCACGGGAATCCGGCAGCCGTTGACTCGTTCGAACGCATGCACCAGCTCCAGCACGCTGGTGCCCTGCCCCGTACCCAGGTTGACCGCCACGAATCCAGGGTGGTTCTCCGAATATGTGAGCGCCTGCACATGCCCTTGCGCCAAGTCCATGACGTGCAGATAGTCGCGCACGCCGGTGCCGTCGGCCGTGGCGTAATCGTCGCCGAACACCCGCAGGTAGGGCTGGCGCCCCACCGCCACCTGGGTGATGAAGGGAAATAGATTGTTGGGGATGTCGCGCGGGCTTTCGCCGATCTGCCCGCTGTGGTGCGCGCCGATGGGATTGAAGTAGCGCAGCGTGACGGCGCTGAAGGCCGGGTCCGCCCGGCAGACGTCGCGCAGCACCTCTTCCACCATCAGCTTGGTGCGGCCATAGGGGTTTGTGGGCGCCAGCGGGTGCGCCTCGGTGAACGGCAGGTACTGCGGCTCGCCATAGACGGTAGCCGATGAGCTGAACACCATGCACGCCACGCCCGCCTCGCGCATGGCGCGCAGCAGCGCCACCGAACCGCCGACATTGTTGTCGTAGTACTTGAGCGGATCGGCGACCGACTCGCCCACCGCCTTGCTGCCGGCCAGGTGCAGCACCGCCCGCACC
>NZ_DATCUY010000560.1:0-18816 GCF_036567245.1 Achromobacter sp.
CGCCGCGACGCGCATGCCAAGCGCACTTGCAGCGTCTGCACCGGCGCCTTCGTGCTGGCCGCGGCCTGCCTGCTGGATGGCCGCGCCGTCACCACCCACTGGCGCTCGGCCGACCGGCTGCGCCAGCTCCACCCCGCCCTGCGCGTCGAGGACGACCGCATCTACATCGAAAGCGGCAAGTACTGGACCTCGGCCGGCGTCACCGCCGGCATCGATCTGGCGCTGGCGCTGATCGAGCGCGACTTCGGCGCGGACCTGTCGCAGCGCATCGCGCGCCGGCTGGTCGTGTTCATGCGCCGCAACGGCGACCAGCGCCAGTACAGTCAGGCGCTGCGCTTGCAGGACCGCCTGGCCGCGCCGTTCCGGGACCTGGTGGAAAAAATCGAGGCGCAGCTATCGGCGCGCTGGTCGGTCGACGACATGGCCGACGCCTGCCAGATGTCGCGGCGCACCTTCCAGCGCAAGTTCGCCGCGCATTTCGGCGTGGCGCCCACGGAAGTGCTCAAGCGCCTGCGCCTGGAACGGGCGCAAGCGCTGGCGGCCTCCGGCAAGGTGTCCCGAAAGGAAATGGCGCAACTGGCTCAAACGCTGAACGGCTAGCCTGCCAGCCCCACCGACACGCCGCCGCACACGTACAGCATCTGCCCCGTCATGAAGCCCGCGCGCGGATCCATGAACATGGACACCGCATGCGCGACCTCTTCGGGCCGGCCCACGCGTCCCACCGGAATCGAAGCCTCCAGCGCCAGCGTCCGCGGCGCGCCCGGCGGGTTGGACTGATTGAACAGTTCGGTTGCGATGGGCCCGGGCGCCACCGTGTTCACCGTGATGCCGCTGCCCGCCAGCTCCAGCGCCCAGGTGCGCGTCATTCCGGCCAGCGCCGCCTTGGAAGCGCCGTAGACGGTGCGCCCGTCCTTGCCCAGGGCGGCGCGGCTGCCGATGTTCACCACCCTGCCGTAACCCGCCGCCCGCATGCCGGGCAGCAGGGCCTGCATCAGCAGGACCGGCGCCGTGACGTTCAGCGCCATGATCCGCGCCATCTGCTCCTGGGTCACGTCGCCGATGCGCGCGACCTGAATCATGCCGGCGTTGTTGACCAGATGCAGGACCTGGCGCTGAGCCGCCAGGTCCTGCACGGCTGCGATGGTGGCCGACGCGTCGCCCAGATCGACCGACAGGAACGTCTCGCCAGGCAGCAGCGTCTCGGGTGCGCCGCGGCTGAAGTTGACGACTTCAAAACCATCCTCGATCAGGCGCGCGATGATGGCGCGGCCTATGCCCCGGCTGCCGCCGGTGACCAGTGCGGTGGGCTTGTTCATTGCGCGGTGATTCCCTGGTCCTTGATGAGCCCGCCCCATTTCTTGCGCTCGGCGCTCTCGAAAGCTCCCAGGTCCGCGCCGAAGAGCGCCCCGGGCTTGGCGCCCATGCCGGCGAAGTTGCTGGCGATGGCCGGGTTTTGCAGGCCGCTGCGCGCGGCCTCGATCAACTGCTTGACCACCGGCTCAGGCGTGTTGCGCGGGGCGTACAGCGCAAACCAGGCGGTGACGTCAAAGCCCGGCAGGCCGGATTCCGCGACGGTGGGCAGGTTGGGCACCGAGGCATCACGCGTGGCAGACGTGACGGCCACGCCTCGTATCAGATTGCCGTCCTTGATCTGCGCCAGCGCGCCGGGCAGGTTGTCGAACAGGAGGTCGACCTGTCCGCCCGCCACGGCTGGCAACGATGCCGACGTGCCCTTGAACGGCACGTGCAGCATGGTCACGCCGGCCATGGCCTCGAAGTAGGCGCCGGTCAGGTGCACCGAGGAACCGATGCCGGGCGACGCATAGGTCAGCTTCTTGTCCTTGGACTGCTTGGCCGCCTTGATCACGTCGGCCACCGTCTTGTAGGGCGACTTGGCGCTGACGGCAATGACGTTGGGCGTGGTCGACACCAGCGCGATGGGCACCAGGTCGCGCTCTGGGTCGAACGCCATGTTGCTGTAGAGGAACTGGTTGATGGTCTGGGTGCCGATGGTGCCCAGGCCCAGCGTGTAGCCGTCGGGCTTGGCGCGCGCCACGTAGGCCATGCCGATATTGCCGCCGGCGCCGGGCTTGTTCTCGACCAGCACGGTCTGCTTCAGGCCCGGCTCCAGCGCGTGGGCGATGGCGCGGCCGAAGATGTCCGCGCCGCCGCCCGGCGGATAAGGCACGACGACTGTAACGGGATGGTCGGGGTAGCCGGCGGCGTGCGCCGCAGGAAGCGTCAGGAAGGCCAGCGCGGCCAGGGCCGGCGCAGTGAGCGCCAACCTGCGATGCAGGAATTGCGTCATGGGCTTGTCTCCTCTCGAACCCGCTGATTGCGGATTTCTTTTTAAAGTACGTAAATACGTACTATATTCATAAGAACATAGAAAACCTCCAGGAGACAAGCAGATGAAACGCTGGACCCAACGCCCCGAGGGCTCTACCTGGGGCGACTTCGGCCCGGATGACGAGATCGGCCGCCTGAACCTGCTGACCGAGGAAAAAGTGTTGCAGGCGGTGCGGGAGGTGCGCGCGGGCAAGGTGTTCTGCCTGTCCCTGCCGCTGGACCTGCCGGGAGGCAATGTGCTGAACCCGCGCCGCCACGCGCCGGTGCTCAAGCCCACCTTCCGCGAAGGCACCCCCTACCTGAACTTCCAGATGTCCCAGGTGCAGCCCGAGGCCGTGGACGTGCTGTCCGACGACCAGGTCACGCTGTCCATGCAGTACTCCACCCAATGGGACGGCCTCTGCCATGTAGGCGCAATGTTCGACATCCAGGGCGACGGCGAGGCGCGCCGCGTCTACTACAACGGCTACGCGGCCGGCGTGGACGTATTCGGCGGCGCGGATCCCGACAATTCGGACTACGCCTGCTGCCCGCCCGGCGGCTCCTACGCGCGCAAGCTCGGCATCAGCCGCTACGCCGAAAAAGGCATGCAGGGCCGCGGGGTGCTGGTGGACCTGGCCCGCGCCTTCGGCCCGGGCCGTACCCTCGTGGACCACGCCCGCTTGCAGGAAGCCATGCACGCTCAGAAGGTCTCTGTCGAAAGCGGCGACATGCTGGTGCTGCGCACCGGCTTCGCCGAAGAGATCGTGGCGATGAACGGCCAGCCCGACCCGCACAAGCTGGAGCAGACCGGCGCCGTGCTGGACGGCTCCGACCCGGCACTGCTGGACTGGATCACGCAATCCAGCATCGCCGCGATCTGCGCCGACAACTACGCGGTCGAAGCCTACCCGGCGCGCACCGCAGGCCCCGGCCACTCCATCCTGCCGCTGCACCACCACTGCCTGTTCAAGCTGGGCGTGCCGCTGGCCGAGCTCTGGTACCTGAAAGACCTGGCCGACTGGCTGCACGCGCAGGGCCGCAACCGCTTCCTGCTGACCGCCCCGCCCTTGCGCATGCCCGGCGCGGTCGGCTCTCCCGTGACGCCCATCGCCACGGTGTAAGCCATGAACCTGCCGTACTCGACTTTCTCCGAACACCTGGATGCGCTGGCTGCGCGCCAGCCAGGCGCGCCCCTGCTGATCGACCAGGACCAGCCTGTCAGCGCCGAGCAGCTGCGGGCGCAGAGCCGCGCCTTGGCCGCCGGCCTTGCGCGCATCGGCGTGCAGCCCGGGCAGCGCGTGGCGGTCTGGCTGCCCAATTGCGCCGCCTGGGTGCAGTCGTTCCTGGCCTGCGCGCATCTGGGCGCGCTGGTGCTGGCCGTCAACACGCGCTTCCGGGCGCTGGAGCTGGCCGACATCCTCGGCCGCGGCAAGGCGGATTGGCTGGTGTTCTGGCCGGGATTCAAGGGCATAGACTTCCAGGGCATTCTGGGCGAGGTCGCGCCGCAGCATCTGTCGCGCCTGCAAGGCGTGGTTGCGCTGGCCGGCGCCGATGAAGCGCTACCCGCCTCCCTGCATGGCAAACCGGCGCACCGTTACCAGGATCTGCTGGCCTGCGCCGAGCCCGCGCCTGCGGCCCAGCCCAACGCGGGCGTGCTGTGCTTCACCACGTCCGGCACCACCTCCAAGCCCAAGTTCGTGCTGCATGACCAGCGCACCTTGCTGCACCACGGCGCGGCCGTGGCACGGGCCTATGGCTATGACGACCAGAGCTGCGTGCTGGCCAGCGCGCCGTTCTGCGGCGCCTTCGGTTTCGCGACCTTGGTCGGCGCCCTGGCGCAAGGCGCGCCCGTGGTCTGCGCACCCGTGTTCGACGCGGCGCAATCCGCCGCCGCGGTGCGCCGCCACGCGGTGACGCACACCTACGCCAACAACGAGGCCCTGGTCGGCATGATGCGCGCCGCGGCCCCGGGTGACTTCGCCTCGGCCCGGCTGTTCGGCTTCGCCAACTTCACGCCGGCGCTGGACAATATGCTGGACCTGGCCCGCGAAGCCGGCGTGCCGCTTACCGGCCTGTATGGCTCCAGCGAACTGGTGGCCCTGGTCGCCGGACAACCGCGCGATCCGGCCGAGGGCGACGTGTCCGTGCGCCATCAGCCGGGCGGCACACTGATCTACCCCGAAGCGCGCGTGCGCGCCCGCGATCCCGCCACGGGTGAAATCCTGCCGCAAGGCCAGTCCGGCGAACTCGAAATCCTCTCGCCCAGCCTGATGCAGGGCTATCTGGACAACCCGGAGGCCACCCGCGGCGCCTTCACGGATGACGGCTATTTCAAGACCGGCGATCTCGGCTACGCGCTGAATCCGCGCCAGTTCGTCTTCCAGACCCGCATGGGCGACTCGCTGCGCCTGTCGGGATTCCTGGTCAATCCGGTGGAAATCGAACAGGTGGTCGAGACCCTGCCTGGCGTGCGCGCCTGCCAGGTAGTGGGCGCCACGCATCAAGGCAAGACCGTGCCCTACGCCTTCGTGCTCCTGCACGCGGGCGCGGCGGCCGACCCCGCAGGCTGGACCGCCGCGTGCAAAGCCGCGATGGCGGGTTTCAAGACGCCGGCGGGCTTCACCGTGCTGGACGAATTCCCCTCGGTGGAAAGCGCCAATTCGGTAAAGATCCAGAAGCACCGGCTGCGCGAGATGGCCGATGCCATACTCGCGGCTCCGCCCATGACGCCCCCTGCCTGAACATGCCCGACCCCAAGCTCTTCTCGCGCAGCCCCCAGCCGCTGTATCTGCAGGCGGCGGCGCTGTTTCGCAGCAATATCCAGAACCGCACCTGGCGGCCCGGCCAGCAGATCCCGCCGCTGGAGTCGCTGATGGAGACCTATGGCATCTCGCGGGCGACCATCCGGCAGGCGTTCGGCCTGCTGGAAGACGATGGCCTGATCCGCCGCTCGCGCGGGTCGGGCACCTTCGTCAACGCCGAACTGCCTGAGACGCCTACCCTGCTGATCCCCAAGACCTGGGCCGAAACCGTGGAGCTGAGCAACCAGCTGGGCACGGTATCGCTGGTGGAATCCAGCGCCGATTCGCCCCTGCCCGACACGCTGGGCATGCCTTGCAGCGCGGACCGCGGCGGCAGCTTCCAATACCTGCGGCGGATACACACCACGGATGGCGACCCCTTCTGCTATAGCGAGGTGTTCCTGGACAGCGTGCTGTTCCGCAAGCACCGCGCCCGCATCCGCAAGAGCACCGTGGCGCCCGTGCTGGACCAGTTCTACGGTGCGCGCATCAGCGAAGCGCGCCAGGTGCTGAACGTGATCGAGGCTGGCCAGGAATCCGCCGAGTCCTTGCAAATCCCTGTGTCGTCGCCAGTCGCGGAGTTGCGCCGCTATGCCTGCATCGACGGCCGCGTGGTGTATTTCGCGCGGCTGGAATTCCCATTCAGCAAGGTGCGGATGGAATTCGACCTGCTGTCCCACCGCTAGACCGCTTTCACCACAAGGAGCCTCCCCACCGCGACCCGTCAGCGTAAGGCCAGAACAGAGCGCCGCAGCAGATCCTCCAAGCGCCAGCAGTATCCGAACAAGATCCGGCAAAAGGAGACCAACCATGAAATGCCGTAGAACCCCCCGGATTTCCCTGAAGTTGCGCAGCACGCTAGCCCTGTTTACCGCCTTCGCCGCCGCGCCCTGCGCCATGGCGCAGGCGATCTCCGACGACGTGGTCCGCCTGGGCCTGATCCTGGACATGAGCGGCGTCTACGCCGACGTCACGGGCAAAGGCAGCGCGACCGCCGCCGAAATGGCCATCGCCGACTTCGGCGGCACGGTGCTGGGCAAGAAGGTCGATCTGATGGTGGTGGACCACCAGAACAAGGCCGACATCGCCGCCGCCAAGGCCCGCGAGTGGTACGACACCCAGAAGGTCGACGCCATCATGGACGTGGCGGGCTCGGCCCCCGCGCTGGCCGTGCTGGAAGTGGCCCGCGAGAAAAAGAAGATCGTGGTGTTCAGCGGGCCCGGCACCGAACGCATCACCAACGACCTGTGCTCGCCGTATTCCGTGCACTACACCTACGACACCTGGTCGCTGGCCAATACCACGGCGCGCGCCACCGTCGAGCAAGGCGGCAAGAGCTGGTACTTCCTGACCGCCGACTACGCTTTCGGCCATACCTTGCAGGCCTCCGCCACCGAGGTCGTGAAGGCCAACGGCGGCACCGTGCTGGGGGCATCGCGCCACCCGCTGGGCTCCAGCGATTTCGCCTCCTATCTGCTGCAGGCCCAGGCCAGCCGGGCGCAGATCGTGGGCCTGGCCAACGCCGGCGGCGACACGGTCAACGCCATCAAGGCGGCCAGCGAATTCGGGCTGACCAAGGGCGGCCAGAAGATGGCCGGACTGCTGCTGTACATCAACGACATCCACGCCATCGGCCTGGAAGCCGCCGCCGGCCTGACGCTGACGGAAGCCTTCTACTGGGACATGAACGACCAGACCCGGGCATGGTCCCAGCGCTACTACGACAAGCTCAAGAAGATGCCCAACATGAGCCAGGCCGGCACGTACTCGTCCGTCATGCACTACCTCAAGGCAGTGCAGGCCGCGGGCACCGACGAACCCGCCGCAGTCATGAAGCAGATGAAGTCCATGCCCATCAACGACTTCTTCGCCACCAACGGCCGCATCCGCGAGGACGGGCGCATGGTGCACGACATGTACCTGTTCGAGGTGAAGAAGCCATCCGAGTCCAAGCGGCCATGGGACTACTACAAGCTGGTGGCCACCCTGCCCGGCGACCAGGCCTTCATGCCGCTGTCGCGCTCGTCCTGCCCGCTGGTGAAGAAATAGCGGGGAACACGCGGGCAGGCGACGCCTGCCCGCGCCCCGCCTACGCGGCCACGGCCTCTTCCAACATCTCCAGCCTGTCCTGCCCCCAGAACACCTCGCCCCGGTACACATAGGCGGGCGAACCGAACACCCCGGCCATGACCGCGTCGTCGGTGTTGCGGCGGTAGGCGGCCTCGATGCCGGGCTCGGCCGCAGCGGCCAGCAGCGCCGGCGCATCCAGGCCCTGGCGCAGCAGGATGGCGCGCAAGGTGGCTTCGTCAGAGATATCCTGCTCGTCGCACCACTCGGCCTTGAGGATAGCCTTGTACAGCGCCGCCACCGGCAGGCCGGCGCGGTCCGCGGCGATGACGATGCGCGAGGCCAGGCCAGCATCCGGGCACATATATGCCGGCTGCGCGTTGACGTGGATATCCAGCTTGCGGCACCAGCGCGCCAACTCCGCCACCCGGTAGGCCTGGCGCTCGGGCGAACGCAGGCCCAGCAGGATGCCGCCGGTGCGGCCATAGACCTCGGGCAGGTCCACCGGCAGATAACGGATCCGGGCCTGCTGACGCGCGGCCAGCGCCTCCAGTCTGTCGGCGCCCAGGTAGGCCCAGTCGGAGTTCATCCAGAAGTAATAGTCGATGGTCTTCACGGCGTCCTCAGGTTTGCGCGGGCGGGCACCCGCAAGGCAGGGGCCGCGGCCTCGCTGCGCATCAGCCAGGCGCTGAACAAGGCGATCACCCCCAGGATGCTCAGGTACCACACCACGTACCTGGGATCGCCCCCGCCCTTGGCCAGCAGCCAGGTCGCCACGATGGGCGCCAGCCCGCCGCCGATGGCGCCGGATACCTGCACCGCCAGCGAAATGCCCGTGTAGCGCACTTCAGCCGGGAACTGGCTGGAGAACAAGGTGCCTTCCGGCCCGTAGAGGCAAGCGTAGACCAGGCCGACCGCCAGGCATACCGCCAGGATGATCCAGGAGGTATCGCGGGTACCCAGCAAATGGAAGAAGACCGGCGCGCAGGCCAGGATGCCCAGGGTGCCGACCATGAAGACCCACTTGTGGCCGATCTTGTCGCCCAGCATGCCGAACAGCGGCATGGTGAACAGCGCGACGGCCGCGCCCCAGATCGTGGCGTCCAGCATGACCGAACGCGCAATGCCCAGGGTGCCCGTGGCGTAGGCCAGCGAAAAGGTCACCACGGTGTAGAACCAGGTCACTTCCGCCAGCCTGGCGCCCACCACCACCAGCAGCGCGCGGCGATGGTGCTTGAGCACCTCGGCCACCGGCACCTCGACCTTGGCGCCCTTCTCTTTCATCTGCTCGAAGTCGGGCGACTCGGCCACCTTGACCCGGATGAACCAGCCCACCAGCAGCAATATCACGCTGGCCAGGAACGGCAGGCGCCAACCCCAGGCCAGCATGTCGGCTTCGGGCAAGCTGGCGACCGCGCCCATCGCCAGCGACGACAGGATGAGGCCCGGCGCCACCCCGGCTTGCGGCAGGCTGCCGAAGAAACCCTTCTTGCCGTCCGGCGCATGTTCCACCGCCATCAACACCGCTCCGCCCCATTCGCCGCCCACCGCAATGCCTTGCAGGAAGCGCATCAGCACCAGCAGCACCGCGGCCCAGTAGCCGATCTGTTCATACGACGGAATCAGCCCGATCAGGATGGTGGGCACGCCCATCAGCAGCAAGGTGATCAGCAGCATGGATTTGCGGCCGATCTTGTCGCCGTAGTGGCCGAAGATCACGCCGCCCAGGGGCCGTGCGAAAAAGCCCACGGAATAGGTGGCGAACGCGGCGAGGGTGCCCGTCAGCGGGTCGAAGGACGGAAAGAAGATCTTGTTGAAGATCAGCGCGGCAGCAGTGCCGTAAAGAAAAAAGTCGTACCACTCGATGGTGGTGCCCATCATGCTGGCCAGTCCGGCCGTCACGTAATCGCGGCGCGAGCGCGCAGCCGCAGGCTTGGTCGTCATCATCATGACTCCCCAAAAAAAGTTCTGGAAGAATGAAGCTGCGCGGTATCAGGCGGCGGGCAGCGGCAAGGGCGGGATGCCGTGCGTCTGCCGGGCCCAGTAGTTGAACGTCGCATTGACGATCGAGGGCTTGAGCAGATAGTCGTGCGCTTCGCGCGCCAGCGCGTCGTCCACCGGCGTCAGCGGACCGAACGCCTGTGCGCGGATCTGCATGCGCGCCGCGCGTTCCAGGTACACCGACAGGTAGGTCGCCTCTTCGCAGGTCACGCCGGCCGTCAGATAGCCGTGATGCGCCAGAATGATGGCGCGTTTTTTGCCCAGCGCGCCGGAAATGATCACGCCCTCCTGGTCCGCGATCGGCACGCCCGGCCATTCGCCCAGGAACGCGCAGTCGTCGTGCAGCGGCGTCATGTCCATCTGCGAGATCACCAGCGGCTGGCGCGCCGCGGCCAGCGCCGAGGCCCAGGGCGAATGCGTGTGGATGATGGATTGCACGTCGGGCCGCGCCTCGTAGACCCACAGGTGAAAGCGCGTGGCCGGGTTGGCCATGCCCTCGCCCGTCAGCGTATGCAGGTCGCGGTCCACCTCGATGAAGTCGGCCGGCGTGGCTTCGTCGAAGCCCAGCCCGAAGCGCAGGGTCCAATAGGCCCCCGGGCGCTGCGAGCGTACGCTGATCTGCCCCGCCAGCCCGGCTTCCTGCTCGGTCATGGCCAGGATGCGACAGGCGTAAGCCATGGTTTCCTGGATGCTGCGCGGCACGGCGTGCAGATGGCGCGCCATTTCCTGCGTGGCGCGGGTGTCGAAATACGATTTCTCTCGTAATGCGGTGCTCATGTCTTCCCCTGTGTATTGCCCGCGTCATCGGCGCCAGCGGACGCCGCGCGAGGTATGCACAGTATGGAAAGCAAGCGGCGATACAGCCATGCAGCCAGGGTCATAGCTGCTATTCGAACCCGCCGGGACGGTTACCGTGCCGCAATGCGGTGCGCGACGGCCAGCAGATCGCTCACCAGCGGCAGGGGCTGGCGGTTGGCCAGGGTGATCGCGACCACGCGGCGCCGCAAAATGGGGCTATGAACCCGGACCTTGCGCAGCCCGTATTCGGTCAGCAGCTTGTCGGGAATGCGGGACGGAAGAATACAGGCACCCACGCCCGAGGACACCAGCTTGAGCATGGCGTCTATGGTTTCGGCCTCGGCCACGAACTCGGGCTCCAGTCCCGCGCTGTGGATCATCTTGCGCAGCGCGTAATGCGGCGGGAAGCCCACCAGCCGCAGATCCATGCCGGCCAGGTCGACGTCGTCCGGCAGTGGCACGTCGCCGCGCACGATCAGGCACATGTCGTCATCGAACAGCGTGGCCGACGCCAGGTTGTCCGACGCCACCGCTGCGTCATAGACGAAGCCCACGTCGGCCTTGCCGCTTTCCACCAGCGCCACCACCTCGGGGGAACTGCGGCCCATCACGGACAGGTTGACGTGTTCATGACTGCTGACGAAACTGGCCACCACCTCGGCCATGAAGTAGTAGCTGAGGGTGTGCACGGTGGCGAGCCGGACCGTCCCCTGCGTCACGCCCTCGCGCTGGCGCACGGCCTCCAGCACCCGGTCTATGTTGCGGTACGCAGGCTGGATGCCGTCCAACAGGCGCGCGCCCGCCTCGGTCAGCTCCACGCCGCGCCCGGTGCGGGTGAAGAGCGGCTTGCCCACGTGGGCCTCCAGCGCCGCCAGTTGCCGGCTCAGTCCGGACTGGGTCTGGTCCAGGTCCTCGGCCGCGCGCGATAGCGATTTGAGTTCCGCAATGCGCAAGAAATAGCGCAACTGCCGGTCCGGTGTATCCATGCTGCCCTCCCGCCCCCTGTACGATGCGCTCATGCCGGCGCGGCTGACAGTGTGCACCAGGGACCGGTCCGGCACTACGGGGATTTGCGCTAAGGCCGGCTTGGCGTACCCTGGCATACCCAGGCCGTCGCCACAGAAAGGAAGCACGCATGACCGCGCCCTCCCCCCAGCGCCCCATCGCCGCCACCATCGCCGCAGTCGTCCGCGACGGCCGCGTGCTGCTGGTGCGCCGCGCCAACCCGCCAGACCAGGGCCGCTGGGCCTTCCCCGGCGGCAAGATCGATGCGGGTGAAAGCCTTCATGCCGCCGCGGCGCGCGAACTGCTGGAAGAAACCGGCGTGCGCGCCGAACCTCTGCATGTGTTCGACGCCGTGGACGTCTACGACCGCGACGACGCGGGCGCGCTGCGCCGCCACTTCATCCTGATCGCGGTACTGTGCCGCTGGCAATCGGGTGAACCGGTAGCGGGCGACGACGCCGCCGACGCCCGCTGGGTATCGCTGGAAGAACTGGACGAGCACTCGCTCGCGACCAGCTTTGGCGTGGCGGAACTGGCACGCAAGGCGGCGGCGCTGTCGGCCGCGCTGTAAAGCCGCTTTGTGCCGGTGGCGGCTCCGGCTTCCCTCAAACCGCCACGCTTTCCAGCAGCCAGTCCCGGAACACCCGCGCCTTGTCCGGCATGGCGCCCCTGCCCGGCCACACCAGGTAGTAGCCGAACTCCTCCAGCCAGGCGTCGCCGGCCAGCCGGACCAGGCGTCCCGCCGCCAGGTCGTCCCGCACCATCGCCAGCGGCAGCAGGCCCGCGCCCTGGCCCGCGGCCACGGCCTGCAGCAGCAGGCTGCCATCATCGAAGGCAGGCCCCCTCGGCATGCCCGCCTCCTCCACGCCCTGCGCCGTGAACCACAGTTGCCAGCCGTTGCGCGCCTCGTCATGCACCCGCGGCCAGCGCAGCAAATCCTGCGCGCCTGCCGGCATGCCCAGCTTCGCCGCCAGGGCGGCCGACGCCACCGGCACGACCTCGACGGTCAACAAATGTTCGCTTTGCAGTCCCGCGTAGCGGCCCAGTCCGTGGCGGATGGCAAGGTCCGCGCCGTCCCGGCCGAATGCGGCCAGCGCGTTGCTGGTGACGATCTGCAGATCGATCTCCGGATGGCGGGCGTGGAACTCGTGGAGCCGGGGAACCAGCCAGGCCGACGCGAAGAATGCAGTGGTGCTGACCGTGAGCACGCGGCTCTCTGACGGCAAGGCAATACGGGCGGACGCGGCCAGGATCTGGCGGAAGGCGTTGCGCACCGGCGGCAGAAAGCCGTGGCCAGCATCCGTCAGCTGAATGCCGCGGTTCACGCGCAGGAACAGGGCCACGCCCAGATGCTGCTCCAGCGACTTGATCATCTGGCTGACCGCGCCGGGCGTCACGCACAGTTCCCGTGCAGCATCCTTCACGGAAAGATGGCGGGCCGCAGCCTCGAAGGCGCGCAGCGCGTTAAGCGGGGGAAGTCGCGGAGCGGTCATGGCGCTGGCAATGAATTATTTAGTTTTTCTAATCTATTCAGGATAGAAATCGTGGTTTGTCTTGCAGACTTATAGGAATTAACTTGAACACTTCCTATTGAATCCAAGCCCTATAAAGAATAGATGAACTATACGGAAAGTATCAAGGCAACAGCCGGCCTGCACCACCTGGACCTGCTCGCGCTTGCCGCCCTGATCCGGTCCGGCGAAGTCTCACCGGTAGAGATCACACGCGCCCAGCTGCAGCGCATCGAGGCCCTGGACGCCGACCTGCGCAGCTATGCCTGCGTGACGGCGGCATCCGCGCTGCAAGAGGCGCAGGCCGCGGAAACCGAGATACGCCAGGGACGCTACCGCGGCCCCCTGCATGGCGTGCCTATCGGGCTGAAAGACCTGTTCCGCCGCGCAGGCGTGCCGACCGCCGCCGGCAGCGCAATCCACCGAGGCACGCCCGCGGATCTCGACGCCACGGTGGTCCGCCGCCTGCGCGACGCGGGCGCGGTGCTGCTGGGGCAGTTGCAGATGACCGAAGGCGCGTACTCCGACCACCACCCGAGCGTCGCGCCACCGCGCAACCCATGGAACGCGGATTACTGGACCGGTATCTCATCCAGCGGATCGGCGGTGGCGACGGCTGCTGGCCTATGCTTTGGTGCGACCGCCTCGGACACCGGCGGCTCCATACGCTGGCCCTGCGCCGCCACCGGGCTGACCGGCATCAAGCCCACCTGGGGCCGCGTCAGCCGCCACGGCGTATTCGAACTTGCGGCGTCCCTGGATCATGCCGGCGTCATCGCGCGCAGCGCGCAGGACGCCGCGGTACTGCTGGAGGCAATCGCCGGCCCCGATCCGGCGGATCCGACCGCACTGCAGGCGCCCGTCCCGCACTACACGCAGGCAGCCGAAGCCCCGGTCGGCGGCTTGCGGATAGGCGTGGATCCGGACTGGAACGCCTGGGAGGTCGATCCGCAGACTCAGCGCATGATGGCGGCGGCAATGCGGGTCTTCGAGCAGTTGGGCGCGACCCTGGTGCCGCTGCGCTTCCCCTCGGATGACGCAGCGCAGGCCGTGCGCGATTGGGCGCCGCTCTGCGCGGTGGAAGCGGCCATTGCGCACGCCCCCACTTATCCCTCGCGCAAGGCGGAGTACGGACCGGTGCTGGGCAGTGTGATCGAGGCAGGCCATGCGCTCTCTGGCCTGGCCTACCAGCGCATCCTGTTGCGCCGCATGGCCATGCGCGGCCAGGTCGACGCCTTGTTCGCCAAAGTCGACGCGCTGCTGACGCCAGTGCAGCCCATGCCGCCCCTCACCCTGGATACCGTCAGCGTGCTGGGCCGGCAGCCCGGACTGGTCGAGGCGCTGCAACGCTATACCTGCGTGTTCGACATGACGGGCCATCCCTGCCTGACGCTGCCCGCCGGCCAATGCCAGGCCGGCATGCCTATGGGGCTGCAACTGGTGGCCGCGCATCTGGGCGAGCCTGTGCTGTTCCGGCTGGGCGCCGCATTCCAGGCGGCCACGGGCTGGCACCTGCGCCGGCCGGCGATGTGAGGCCGACGATGAACATGCATGGACAAGACAGCTCCGCCACATCCACCGTCGGCCGGATCTTCCACGGATGGCGGGTGGTGGCCGCAGCCTTTGTCATTACCCTGCTGGGCTTCGGCAGCGCCTATTCCTTCAGCGCCTTCGTCGAAGCCTTGCAGCGCGACTTCGCCGCCACGCGCGGCGCGGTGTCGCTGGTGTTCTCGCTGGCGGGCTTCCTATACTTCGGCTTTGGCGTGGTCAGCGGCCCCCTGGCGGACCGCTACGGCTCGCGCCGCATGGCATGGATAGGCATGCTGCTGGTGGCGCTGGGGCTGGCGCTCGCCAGCGCCGCTCAGGACATGATGCAGATCTACCTGGCTTATGGCCTGGGCGTCGGACTGGGCGTGGGCTGCGCCTACGTGCCGGTGGTGGGCGCGGTGCAGCGCTGGTTCCTGCGCCGGCGCGGCCTGGCGTCGGGGCTGGCAGTCAGCGGCATAGGCGTGGGCACGCTGCTGGTGCCGCCGCTGGCTTCCGCGCTGATAGCGCTGTGGGGCTGGCGCGCCGCCTATCTGGCGCTGGCCGCAGTGGTGGCGGTCCTGGGCTGCGCGGCGGCGTTCTGGGTCGAGAACTCACCGCAGGATCGCGGCCTGCAGCCCGACGGCGACGCTGCGCCCGCCGTCACAACGACAGCGTCCGCACCGGCCGGCATGCCGGTGCGCGCCGCCATCCGCAGCAAAGCCTTCGTGCTGTTGTACCTGGCAAGCATGGCCGGCGCCTTCGGCGTCTTCGTGCCTTTCGTGCATCTCATCCCGTACGCGCTGGATCACGGCATCGCGCCCGCACTGGCGGTGCTGCTGCTGGGCATGGTGGGCGTGGGCAGCACGGCCGGCCGATTCCTGCTGGGTACGCTGGCCGACCGTCTGGGCCGGCGCGCCTCGCTCGCCACGATGTACGCCGGCATGGCCGCAACGCTGGCGCTGTGGGGCGTTTGCGGCCAGTTCTGGACGCTGGCGCTGTTCGCATTGGTTTTCGGCGCGTTCTATGGCGGCTGGGTCGCATTGATGCCGGCGGTGGTCATGGACTATTTCGGCGGCCGCCATGTCAGCGGCATCATCGGCGCGCTCTACACCAGCGTGGCGTTCGGCACCCTGATCGGGCCGGTGGCGGCTGGCTATGCCTATGACCTCAGCGGTTCCTACCTGCTGCCCATCATCGCCAGCGCGGCGGGCAATGCGGTGGCGGCGGCGGTCACCGGCCTGTTGCCGCGCCAAGCCGCTACGCGGGCCAGGCCGGCGGACGCGCGCCGGGCACTACTATAGAAGCCCCCGAAGCGCTTCCCGCCCCCATGTTCGAGACCTACCTCTCCCGCTGGCAACTGCTGCCCGACGGCGCCCCCATCGTCACCCGCGCGGCCCAGCTGCTGCCGGTGCGGCATCGCGGCCAGCCCGCCATGCTCAAGGTCTCGCACGAAGAAGACGAGAAACAAGGCGGCGTGCTGATGCGCTGGTGGGACGGCCAGGGCGCCGCGCGCGTGCTGGCCCATGACGGCGAGGCCATCCTGCTGGAGCGGGCCACGGGTACGCGCTCGCTGGCCGAATACGCCCGCAGCGGGCGCGACGACGAGGCCACCCGCATCATCTGCGGCGTGCTGAAGGACCTGCATGCGCCGCGCGCCCGGCCCCTGCCCGCGCTGCGCCCGCTGGAGGCATGGTTCGAGGAGCTATGGCCGATGGCGCAGGCGCAAGGCGGCATCCTGGCGCACAGCGCCCGCCACGCCCGCGCCCTGCTCGACAGCCCGCGCGACCTGACGGTGCTGCACGGCGACGTGCACCACGACAACATCCTGGACTTCGGCGAGCGCGGCTGGCTGGTCATCGACCCCAAGCGCCTGCATGGCGAACGCGCCTTCGACTACGCCAACATCTTCTGCAATCCGGATCTGGCCGATCCCGTGCCGCCGGTGGCCATCGTGCCCGGACGCTTCGAGCGGCGGCTGGAACTCGTCGCCGCGCATTCCGGCCTGGAGCGCCGCCGGCTGCTGCAATGGATCCTGGCCTGGTGCGGACTGTCCGCCGCCTGGTTCATGGGCGGCGGCGAGGATGCCGCGATCGACCTGGACATTGCCCGCCAGGCGCAGGCGCTGCTGGAACGCTGAATCCCGCTCCCTGCAAGAAAGACATCCGGTTCGATGCGGTAAGGTGTAGGCCCTGTTCCCACCCCTTATCTCTTCATTCCTGGAGTATCGAATGACCGGATTGTTCATCGTGGTGGCGGCGCTGGCATTTCTGATGCTGGCGGCGTATCGCGGCTACAGCGTGATCCTGTGCGCGCCCATCGCGGCCATGGGCGCGGTGCTGCTGACCGACCCGTCGGCGCTGGCGCCCGTGTTCTCGGGCATCTTCATGGAACGCATGGCGGGCTTCGCCAAGCTCTACTTCCCCGTGTTCCTGCTGGGCGCCGTGTTTGGCAAACTGATCGAGCTGTCGGGCTTTTCACGCGCCATCGTGCAGGCGGTGCTGCGGCTGATCGGCGCCGAACGCGCCATCATGGCCATCGTGCTGGTCTGCGCGGTGCTGACCTACGGCGGCGTGTCGCTGTTCGTGGTGGTGTTCGCGGTGTACCCGTTCGCGGCCGAGATGTTCCGCCAGGGCGGCATCCCGAAGCGGCTGATGCCGGGCGCGATCGCGCTGGGCGCGTTCACCTTCACCATGACGGCGCTGCCCGGCACGCCGCAGATCCAAAACATCATCCCCACCACCTTCTTCGAAACGACCACCTGGGCCGCGCCCTGGCTGGGCCTGATCGGCGCCTGCTTCACGCTCACCGCCGGCATCGCCTATCTGGAGTGGCGGCGCAAGCGCGCGGCCGCCGCCGGCGAGACCTACGGCACCGAGCTGCGCAACGAACCGGTCACGCCGCCCAGTGAACGCGAACACCATCCGCTGATCGCGCTGCTGCCGCTGGTGGTGGTGGGCGTCGCCAACTACCTGCTCACGCGCTGGATACCGGGCTGGTATCCGGCCGGCTCCGAAGTCGCGCTGCCGGGCCTGCCCAAGCCCATGCCCGTCAACGCCGAAGACCAGGTCGCGCTGTGGGCGGTGATGGGCGCGCTGATCGCGGGCATCGTCACCATCCTGCTGTTCTCGTTCCGCGGCATCAAGGCGCACTTCGCCGAAGGCAGCAAGAACGCGGTGTCGGGCGCCTTGCTGGCCTCGATGAACACCGCGGCCGAATACGGCTTCGGCGGCGTCATTGCCGCCCTGCCCGGTTTCCTGCTGGTCGCCGACGCGCTCAAGGCCATCCCCGATCCGCTGGTGGGCGAAGCGGTGGCCGTGACCTCGCTGGCCGGCATCACCGGCTCGGCCTCGGGCGGCATGAGCATTGCGCTGGCGGCCATGGCGCAGACCTTCATCGACAATGCCCACGCGGCGGGCATCCCAATGGAAGTGCTGCACCGCATTGCCGCCATGGCCAGCGGCGGCATGGACACGCTGCCGCACAACGGCGCGGTCATCACCCTGCTGGCGGTCACGGGCCTGACGCACCGCCAATCCTATGGCGATATCTTCGCCATCACGCTGATATCGACCGCCTCGGTCTTCCTGGCGATCGCGGTGTACTACCTGACCGGCATCGTCTGAGCCAGGCCGGCGGCGATGATCTCCGCCAGCCATTGCGTAAAGACGCGCACCCGCGCCGACACCTGCCGGTTCTGCGGATACAGGACCGACACGGGCATGGGCGCGGGCGGGGCCGCGGGCAGCACGATCTTCAGTTCGCCCGCCGCAAGCTCCCGCTCGACGCGGTAGCGCGGCACCTGCACCAGGCCCAGGCCAGCCAGCGCCGCGCTGGTGTATAGCTCCGCGCCCGTGACGCTGACCACGGCCCTGGGGCGCATCTGCACATTCTTGCCCTCGACCATGAAGTCCAGCGGCATGCCCCGCCCCGTGGCGCTGGACAGATAGTCGACCGCACAATGGCCTTCCAGGTCCTCCAGCCGCATGGGTACGCCGAAGCGCTCCAGATAGGCCGGGCTGGCCACCGTCACCTGCGGCATCAGCGCGATCTGGCGCCCGACCAGCGACGAATCCTGCAGCGTGCCGGTGCGCAGCACGCAGTCCACCCCTTCGCGCACCAGGTCGACCAGCCGGTCGTCCTCGCCCAGCTGCAGCACGATGTCGGGGTAGCGTTCCAGGAACGCGGGCAGGCCCGGCATGACGAAGAACCTCGCCAGCGTGCCCTGCGCATTGACCCGCAACAAGCCTTTGGGCGAGGTATCCAGGAAGGCGCCGTCGGCCTCTTCCAGATCCGCCAGCAGCCGCACGCAGCGCTGATAGTGGGCCTCGCCGTCATGCGTGAGCCGCACCTGGCGCGTGGTGCGCTCCAGCAGCCGGGCGCCCAGGCGCGCTTCCATCCGCTTGACCAGATTGGTGACCGTGGGACGGGGGATCTGCAGGTCCTCGGCCGCCTTGGAAAAGCTGCGCCTTTCGGCGATCCGCACGAACACCTGCATTTCCTGGAACCGGTCCATCGCTATACGCCCATTATTAATGCAAATGAAATTATGTTAGCGAATATAGAGTAATTATCTTACTTCTGGAATAGTTCATGATACGTCTCACCCCTTGCACAACCGGAGATACGACATGAATACCCAGGCCACGCAACGCATCGCGCTCGTCACCGGCGGGTCGCGCGGCATAGGCGCCGCCATCGTCCGCCGCCTGGCGCGCGACGGCCACGCCGTCGCCATCAACTACGCCTCCAGCGCCGCCGAAGCCGAGGCCCTG
>NZ_DATCUY010000561.1:0-4415 GCF_036567245.1 Achromobacter sp.
GCCGCGCCTTCGAGGCCGGCGTCTGGAGCGGCCTGGCGCCGCGCCAGCGCAAGCAGCATCTGCTGCGCCTGGCCGCGCTGATCGACGCGCACCGCGAGGAACTGGCGCTGCTGGAAACGCTGGACATGGGCAAGCCCATCCGCGACGCGCTGGCCTTCGACGTGCCGGAGACGGCGCGCTGCTACGCCTGGTACGCCGAGGCCATCGACAAGATCTACGACGAGATCGCTCCCACCGGCCCGGACGCGCTGGCGACCATCACACGCGAAGCCCTGGGCGTGGTCGCGGCGGTGGTGCCGTGGAACTACCCCCTGATGATGGCCGCCTGGAAGGTCGCGCCGGCGCTGGCCGCGGGCAACAGCGTCATCCTCAAGCCGGCCGAGCAGGCTTCGCTGTCGGCCATCCGGCTGGCGGCGCTGGCAGCGGAAGCCGGCATTCCCGCCGGCGTCTTCAGCGTGGTGCCTGGCCTGGGCGCGCAAGCCGGCCAGGCGTTGGGCCTGCATCCCGACGTCGACTGCATCGCCTTTACCGGATCCACCGCCACCGGCAAGCGCTTCATGGAGTATTCGGGCCAATCCAACCTGAAGCGCGTCTGGCTGGAATGCGGCGGCAAGTCGCCGCACATCGTGTTCGAGGACTGCCCCGACCTGGACCGCGCCGCGCAGGCGGCGGCCCTGGCCATCTTCTCCAACCAGGGCGAAGTCTGCATCGCCGGCTCCCGCCTGTACGTGCAGGACGGCATCTACGACGCCTTCATGGCCAAGGTCGCGGACCATGCCGCCACGCTGCAGCCGGGCGATCCGCTGGACCCCGCCACCGCCATGGGGGCCATGGTCGATGAACGCCAGATGCGCGGCGTGCTGGCCCGCATCGAAGCCGGCGCCGCCGAGGGTGCGCAACTGCGCGTGGGCGGCCGCCAGGCCCGGACTGCCACCGGGGGCTACTACATCGAGCCGACGATTTTCGATTGCGCCGGCCAGGACAACAGCCTGGTGCGCGAAGAGATCTTCGGCCCGGTGCTGGCCGCGCAGCGCTTCGCCACCGAGGACGACGCCGTGCGCCTGGCCAACGACTCGATCTACGGCCTGGGCGCCGGCCTGTGGACCGCCAACCTGTCGCGCGCCCACCGCCTGTCGCGCCGCCTGCGCGCGGGCCTGGTGTGGGTCAACTGCTACGCCGACGGCGACATCACCGTGCCTTTCGGCGGGGTCAAGCAGTCCGGCTTCGGCCGCGACAAGTCGCTGCACGCGCTGGACAAGTACAGCGATCTGAAGACCACCTGGATCAGCTTGACGGTCTGATCCACCCCGGCGGACGCCTGCGCGGCGTCCGCCATCCATGCCATTTCGCGTTATCTGCTTGGCCGCCGGCGTCATTGAAGGCGGCCGGTCCTTGTGCGACCTTGAACGGCGACGGCCTGCCTACCGGGACGCCGTTGCGGGCAGGCGCAGGCGCTCTCCCGCCATCAGAACAATGACTGGAGACAACGATGCGCAATGCGATAAGGCGAGGCGGAACGCAATCCGCCCCCGGGGCGATTCCATCATCATGGCGGCGGGCCGCGCTGGCAGCCATGCTGGCCATTTCGGCCTGGGCCGCAGCCGGGCCGGCTTGGGCGCAAGCCCCCTATCCCGCCAAGCCGGTCACCATCCTGGTCGGCTTCCCCCCCGGTACGGCCACCGACACCGTCGCCCGGATGGTCGGCGACCGTCTGGCGCAGCGGCTGGGACAGCAGTTCATCGTCGAGAACAAGCCCGGCGCGGGCGGCTCCATCGCCGCAGGACTGGGCGCGCGCGCCAAGCCCGACGGCTATACGCTCATGATCGGCGCCTCCGCGCCGCAAGCCATCAACCCGCATGTGTACCCCAACCTGAACTACGACGCGCGCAAGGATTTCGCGCCCATCGGGCTGCTGACCTGGCTGCCCTACCTGTTCGTCGTCAGTCCGGACAATCCGGCCAACAACCTGAAAGACTTCCTCGCGGCCGTGAAGGCCAAGCCGAACCAATACACCTACGCCACCACCGGTGTCGGCACCACCAGCCATCTGGTGACCTCGGTGCTGCTGGCCAAGGCCGGCGCCAGCATGATCCACGTGCCTTACAAGGGCAGCAGCCAGGCGCAGACGGACATCGTGGGCGGACGGACCTATGCCAGCTTCGACACCATGGTGTCGTCCCTGTCCATGGTAAAGGCCGGCCGCCTGAAGGCGATCGCCGTCAGCACCCCGGAGCGGGTCGCTAGCCTGCCGGATGTACCTACGGTCGCCGAACAAGGCTTTCCGGGCTTTGACATGGGCGCCTGGCTGGGCCTGATCGCGCCCGCCGGCATCCCGTCCGACATCCAGCAAAAGCTGGCCGTCGAGGTCAACGCCGTACTGGCAGACCCGGCCGTGCGAGACAAGCTGGCGGATCTGGGCGCCCAGGTCCGCACCACCGCCACGCCCGCCGAATTCGGCGCGCTGATGAAGTCCGAATACGAATCGTGGGGCAAGGTGGTACGCGATTTCAACGTCAAAGCCTCGGACTGAACAGGAGATCACAACCATGCATATCGCTACCTCCATGAGCCCCGAAGAACGCGACACCCGCATTCAACTGGCCGCCTGCTACCGGCTGGTGTCCCACTTCGGCATGAGCGATCTGATCTACAACCACATCACGGCGCGCATACCGGGGCCCGAAGGCCATCTGCTGATCAACCCCTACGGCATGCTGTACGACGAAATCACTGCGTCCAGCCTGGTGAAGATCGACCTGGACGGGAACGTGCTGAGCAACCCGGGCGAGTACGGCATCAACGCCGCCGGCTACGTCATCCACAGCGCGGTGCACGGGGCCCGCCACGACGTGCACTGCGTCATCCATACGCACACGCGGGCCGGCATGGCGGTGTCGGCGCTGCAATGTGGCCTGCTGCCGCTGACCCAGACCGCCATGCGTTTCGCCAAGATTCCGTACCACGACTACGAAAGCGTGGCCATCGACCTGGACGAGCGAGCCCGGCTGGTGGCGGACCTGGGCCGGTCCGAGGCGATGATCCTGCGCAACCATGGCCTGCTGGCGGCAGGCCCCAGCATCGCGCAGGCGTTCAACACGCTGTACTGGCTGGAGATGGCCTGCAAGGCGCAGGTCGACGCGCTGGCCGCCAACCGCGAGCTTTGCCTGCCACCGCCGGAAGTGATCGAGAAGACCTGGCACCTATACCAGCCGACCACGCGCCGCCCTTTCGGCGAACTGGAATGGCCGGCCATGTTGCGCCTGATGGACAGGAAGGATCCCGGCTACCGCGAGTGAGCCGCCAGCTGGCCGCGCCCCAACAGATCGACGCCCGCCCCACTGTCCGCGCCATCCGGCAGGATCGCCGCAAGGCTGGTCTTGACCTCCAGGAAGTACGGCGCGGTCGAGGCCAGCCCCCGGGCGATGGCGGCAGCCACTTGATCCTGGCGCGTGACGTGCTCCGTCGGCATGCCGAAGGCGCGCGCCATCATCGTGAAATCGGGGCTGGCCAGATTGGTGCCCGCGTAGCGCCCGGGATAGGTGCGTGCCTGATGCAGGCGGATGGAGCCATAGCTATTGTTGTTGGAGACGATGAAGAACACCGGCAGTCCGCGCTCGGCCGCGGCCATCATCTCATTGCCCGTCATCATGAAGCCGCCGTCGCCCACCAGGCATACGACCTTGCTTTGCGGGCAACGCAATTGCGAGGCAATGGCCGCCGGCGTGCCGTAGCCCATGGCGCCCGATTGCGACGCCATCAATCTTTGCGGGTGGACAAAGGGAAAATGGCGGTACACCGGCGCGGCGAAGGTGCCCGCGTCCAGGCAGACCATGAGGTCGCGGGGCGCCTGCTCGGCCAGGGCGCGGACCACGGACACGAACGGCACGCCGTCGGCTGCCTGTGGACTGGGCCAGGCGGAGGTGTATTCCCGGATGGCGCGCAGGGACGCGGCCCAGTCACCGCGGACCGTGCTGCCCGTGGCGGGCAAGGCCGTCAATGCCTGCGCGGTAGCCACCGGATCGGCAACGATGCCGACATCGGCCGCGAAATGCTGGTTCACGAAATGCGCATCGGAATGGCAGTGCACCAGCGTCTGCGAGGGTTTGGGATAACCGGGGAACGCGTAGCCCTGCGTGGTGATGTCGCCCAGGCGCGTGCCCAACGCCAGGATCAGGTCGCTGGCGTCAAAGGCCGCGACCTGAGCCGCTGGCGTCGCCAGGTCCAGGTCGCCCGCGTACAGCGGATGCGTGTTCGGAAACAGGTCGTGCTGGCGGAACGATACCGCCACCGGGATGCCGTGCCGTTCAGCCAGCCGCAGCAAGGCATCGCGGCCGCCCGGCGCGTTGAAGGCGCCGCCGGCGATGATCAGCGGCTTGCGGGCAGCGTCCAGCAAGGCCCGCAGCCGCGCCAGCGTG
>NZ_DATCUY010000562.1:0-41978 GCF_036567245.1 Achromobacter sp.
AAGGCCTGCCCGCGCCCCGCATTGCGGTGGTGCACGGCGACGCGCTCGCGAGCGACGCGCAGCGGGCATTGCTGCGCCAACGCCTGGGCGGCGCACTGGACGGCTTGGACGTGGTCAGCGCCACCGCCTACCTCGGCGCCGCCGAGATCGCAGAAGCATTGGCGGCAGGCGCGCAGGTCGTGGTGGCGGGCCGCGTATCGGATCCCTCCCTGACGCTGGGCCCGGCGCTGGCCCACTTTGGCTGGGCCATGGACGATTGGCCACGCCTGGGCCGTGCCACCATGGCCGGCCACATGCTGGAATGCGGCTTGCAGGTCACTGGCGGTTACTTCTGCGTGCCGGGGCTCAAGGACGTGCCGGACGTGCATGCCGCGGGCTTTCCCATCGCCGAGATCCACGCCGACGGCGAGTTCGTGATCGGCAAGGCGGACGGTACCGGCGGCATGGTCGACACGCGCACGGTCAAGGAACAACTGCTGTACGAAGTACACGATCCTGCGCGCTACCTGACGCCGGACGTCGTCGCCGACCTGAGCCTCGCCGCAGTGGCCGACCTGGGCGGCGATCGGGTGGCGGTGCGCGGCATCACCGGCCATGCGCGTCCCGACGAACTCAAGGTCAACGTCTGCTACCACGGCGGCTGGCTGGCGGAGGCCGAGATCTCCTACGCCGGCGTGCAGGCCGAGGCGCGCGCCCGCCTGGCGGCCGACATCGTGCGCAAACGCCTGGATCCGGCCTTGCGCCTGCGCGCCGACCTGATCGGCGCCATCAGCATCCTGGGCGACGATGCCGGCGAAATGCTGTCCAGCCTGCCCGACGGCCATGGGCGCGACGTGCGCCTGCGCATGGCGGCCGAACACATGGACCGCAAGCTGGCGGAAAGCGTGCTGCGCGAAGTGACCGCGCTCTATACCTGCGGCCCGGCCGGCGGCGGCGGCGTGCGCACCGCACTGCGCCCGCGCCTGAACATGATGTCCTGCACCCTGCCGCGCGGCGCCGTGCCCAGCGGTTGGACCTTCCTGGAGGAAGCCCCGCAATGAATCCGCCGCTGATCGCGGTCCCCTTGTACCGCCTGGCGCACAGCCGCTCGGGCGACAAGGGCGACATCTCCAACCTGAGCCTGATCGCCTGGGACCCGGAATGCTATGAAGCGCTGGCCGTCCAGGTCACCGAAGCCCGCGTCGCCGCCTGGTTCGCCTACCGCCATCCGCGGCGTGTCGCCCGTTACACGCTGCCCACGCTGCACGCCATGAACTTCGTGCTCGAAGGCGTGCTGGACGGCGGCGTCAACGATGCCCTCAACCTGGACACGCATGGCAAGAGCCTGTCTTTCAGATTGCTGGACATGACGGTCGAGGTCAGCCCGGCGCTGGCCGCCCGGCTGCCAGACATACCCGGCGACCGCCCCGCGGCCGCCTGATTTCAATTCCTATAAAAAACCCACAGGAGACACACATGCGCATTGCTACCAAAGGCCGGCTGGCCTTGCTGCTGGCCGCCGCCCTGCCCTTGAGCGCCATGGCCCAGTTCCCCACCAAACCCATCACCTTCATCGTGCCGTTCGCGGCCGGCAGCGCCACCGACCAGATCGGCCGCGCCATCGGCCAAGGCGTCACGGAACAAACCGGCCAGGCCGTCGTGATCGAGAACAAGCCCGGCGCCAGCGCGATGATAGGCGCCGCCGCCGGCGCCCGCGCCGCCCCTGACGGCTATACGGTGCTGATCACCACCAACACCACGCACGCCGCCAACGAGCACCTCTACAAGACGTTGACCTACAACCCGGTCAAGGACTACGCGCCGTTGACCCTGCTGGGCAAGGGCGGCCAGATCATGGTGGTGAACCCCAGTTCGCAGGCCAAGACCGTGGGCGACTTCCTGGCCCAGGCCAAGCAGTCGCCCGGCAAGCTGAGCTTCGGCAGCGGCAGCTCCAGCAGCCGCATCGCCGGCGAACTGCTGCAGCAGATGGCGGGCGTGCAACTGCTGCACGTACCGTACAAGAGCAATCCGCTGGCGGTCACCGACCTGTTGGGCGGCCAGATCGACATGATGATCACCGATACGGCCACCGGCCTGCCCCAGGTCAAGTCGGGCAAGCTGCGCGCGCTGGGCGTCACCGGCCAGGCGCGTTCGCCGCTGGCGCCGGACGTGCCCACCATCGCCGAAGCCGGCGTGCCGGGCTACGAAATGGGTTACTGGTTCGCCGCCTATGCGCCGGCCGGCACGCCGCCGGACGTGGTCAAGCGCCTGAACGAATTGCTGGTGAAGGCCACCGCAAGCGCGCCCGCCAAGCAGTTCTATGCGCAGACCGGCACGGATGCCGCAAGCTCCACGCCTGACGAACTCGCGAAGTTCCAGCAGGCCGAGTCGAAGAAGTGGGGCGAGATCATCAAGAAAGCGGGTATCCAGCCCGAATAGGCAGGACCGCGCGCGGGCGGCGGCGCAGAAACCCGCCTCGCCCGTTGCGCCCTAGAGCAAATCGCTGCTCGCCAGCATCGGGGTCCCGGCGATGCGTTGCGAGATCGCACGGCAGGCAGCCAGCAGCGGCAACACATAAGCCGCTTCAGGGTCCGGCTTCTGGCGGAAACGCAACGTGCTCACGCTGATGGCCGCCACCGGCACGCCGTTCTGGCCGAAAATCGGAGCGCCGAAGCAATAGATGCCGGCCTCGTTCTCTTCGTCATCCACGGCCCAGCCGCGCTCGCGCACCACTTCGAGCTGGCGGCGCAGCGCCGCCGGGTCCTTGACCGTGCTGGGCGTATGGCATGCGTATGGCTGGGGCAGCATCTCCAGCGCAGCCTGCAGGGCCGTCTCGTCGAGCATGGCCAGGTAGGCCTTGCCCACTGCCGTCGAATGCATGGACACGTTGGTGCCGATGCGCGAATTCATCTGCACGACGCTGGGGCTTTCCAGCTTCTCGATGTAGACCATGTGCTGCCCGTTGGGCACGGCCAGATGCACGGTTTCGCCGGTGACGTCGCGCAGCTGCTTGAGGTTCTCGACCGCTGCCAGCCGCATCTCGGAGCGTCCCCAACTGCGGCTGGCAAGCTGGATCAGTCGCGGCCCCAAACTCAGCTTTCCCGTGACGGGATGTTCGGCCAGGAGGCGTTCGGCCAATAGCGCAGCGACCGTGCGATACACCGTCGGCCGTGGATAGCCGCTACGCTTGCTGAGTTCCGCTACCGTCATGGATTCCGGGGTATCGGCCACCACCTGCAGCACGTGCATGAACTTCGAGAAGGCGGCTGTGCCCGCCACCTGCGCGGCGGGAGGATTGGCGACTTGCGGCAGTTCTGACATGGCGGGAGACGTGGCGTTGACGATACGAACGAGGCCGCCCCCTGCGGCGCGGCCTCGCCATTATCCCTGCAAACGCCGGCGCGCGTACACGGCCCGACGGCCCATCAAGCCACCAGGTAGCCGCCATCCACGGGCAGGATCACGCCCGTCATGAACGAGGCTGCGGGAGCGCACAGGAACGCGACGCCTTCGGCCACGTCTTCCGGCTTGCCCCAGCGCCCCAGCGGCGTGCGCTGCATGATCGGTCCTGAACGTTCGGGGTCGTCCTGCAGGGCGCGGGTCAGCGGCGTGGCGATCCAGCCTGGCGCGACCGCGTTCACGCGGATGCCGTCCGCCGCATAGGCCAGCGCCAGCGACTTGGTCAGCTGCGCCACCCCGCCCTTGCTGGCCGCGTAGGCCGGCACCAGCGATCCGCCGAAGAAACTGAGCATGGACGCGGTGTTGACGATGCAGCCGCCGCGCCGCGCCAGCCGTTCGCGGGCGGCGCTGCACACGCGCATGGTGCCGGTCAGGTTGACGGCCAACACCTGCTCGAACACGTCGGGATCATATTCCGCGCCGCGGCGGATGATACCGGCGCAATTGACCACGATGTCCAGTTCGTCCAGGCCTTGCAGCAAGCGTTCGACGTCGCCGGCCTGGCTGACGTCACCCAGCCGCACCTCGATGCCCGCTGCCAGCTCGCCCGCATCGGACTGCAGCCCGGCGGCGACCGTGCGCGCGCCCAGCGACGCAAGCCGGTTGGCGACGGCCGCGCCTATGCCTTGCGTGGCGCCGGTCACCAGCGCCGTCCTTCCGGCAAACAGATCTGCTTGAAACGTCATTGCCGCTCGCTCAGAAAGTGCCTGGATAGGCGCCGCCGTCGGCCAACACATTCTGGCCGGTGACGTAGCCCGCATGGACACTGCACAGGAAGGCGCAGATGGCGCCGAACTCCTCCGCATTGCCGAAACGCCCGGCCGGTATCGCCGCCTGGCGTTGAGCGCGCACGGCTTGCGCATCCTGCCCAGTCTTGGCTGCGGATGCCGCCAGGGCCGAGCTCAGCCGGTCGGTGGCGAATGCACCCGGCAGCAGGTTGTTGATCGTGACGCCACGCGCCGCGATATCGCTGCGCGCCACGCCCGCCACGAAACCGGTCAGCCCGCTGCGCGCACCGTTGGACAGACCCAGGATATCAATGGGCGCCTTGACCGCGCTGGAGGTGATGTTGACGATGCGCCCGAAGCCGCGCCCGGCCATGCCGTCCACCGTCGCCTTGATCAGCTCGATCGGCGTGAGCATGTTGGCCTCGACCGCGCCCAGCCATTGTTCCCTGCCCCAATCGCGGAAGTCTCCGGGAGGCGGTCCGCCCGCGTTCGTAACCACGATGTCGTAGTCGCGATGCGCAGCGAACACGGCCTCGCGGCCCTGCGGCGTGGTGATGTCGGCGGCCACGGCCTTGACGAAGGTCTTGTCGTCGGGCCGCGCCTGCAGCAGTTGCTGGCGCGCGGATTCCAGGGCGTCGGCGCCGCGCGCCACGATCACCACGTTGACGCCTTCGCGCACCAGGGCCAGCGCGCATCCATAGCCCAGCCCTTTGCTCGCGCCGCCCACCAGCGCGGTCCTGCCAGTAATGCCCAGATCCATCTCTTGCTCCTTTTTGCTATCCGCACTATCACTGGCGCATGCCGAATTTCTCGATCAGCGCCTTGAATGTTGCATTGTCGCGCTCCATCAGCGCCGTGAAGGTCTGCTGGTCCGCCACCGCATAGCCCAGGTTCTGCTCCGCCATGAAGCGCTTCAGGCTGTTCTCGGCGGCCGCCTGCCGGAAGGCGACGCCCAGCGCGTCCAGCACCGGTTGCGGCGTGCCCTTCGGCGCCGCGATGCCGCGCCAGGTGCCGATGGACAGGTCGATATTGCGCTCCTTCAGCGTGGGCACGTTCTCGAAGCCGGGCACGCGTGCATCAGCCATGACCGCCAGCGGCTTGAGCTTGCCGGCCTTGACGTACTGCATGACCTCGGCCGGACTGACCGCCACCGCGTCGATGTGTCCGCCCAGCAAAGCCAGCACTGCCGGGTTGCCGCCATTGAAGGGGATGTGGTTGAACTTGGCGCCCGTCTTGTCCTCCAGCGCGGCGGCCGCGAGATGCCAGATCGAGCCTATGCCCGCGTTGCCCACCTGCATGCTCTCCGGCTTGGCGCGCGCCGCGTCCAGGAACGCTTCGATGGTGTTGTACGGCGAATCGGCAGCCACGGTGATCGCCGAGGGGTCGGCGTTGAGCTGGATGATGGGCGTGAACTTTTCGTAGGTCGTCTTGGTCAGGCCCAGGTGGGGAATGATCACCATGTCGGCTGTCACCAGCGCCAGCTTGTAGCCGTCGGGCTTGGCGTTGGCTACTTCGGTCAGGCCGATGCCGCCGGCCGCGCCGGGCTTGTTCAGCACCACGATGGGTTGCGGCAGATGCGAGCGCGAGGCGTCGCCCATGGCGCGCGCCATGGCGTCCGTGCCGCCTCCCGCGGCAAACGGAACCACCATCTCGATGGCCCGGCTGGGGAAATTCTGGGCCTGTGCCGCGGTCCCCGCGGCCAACGTGGCGCCAGCCAGCAACGCGGAAAAAATGCAGCGATTGAACGCACGACGTTTCATGGTGTCTCCGGTTTGTGTTTTATGTGCTGCGGGTGGGAATGCGGAATTCAGCGTATGAACTGCTTCACGTAGTCTTCGCCCAGGCCGACCTCGGTGAAGTGCTTGCGGCACATGTCGATCTTGGTGAAAACGTCTTCATAGCCGATGCCCTTGCCCCAAGGGTCGGTGTAGTACATGACGCCGTTGACCTGGAAGTACGTAATCATTTCCTCGACGTCGGGCGGCACGTACAGCGTGTGCGTTTCGCCGGGCGGCTCGAACACATAGCTGCCTTCGGTCGCTTCCCAGTCATGCTCCAGGTAGCGCCAGCGGCCTTTCAGGACGAAGCCATGCACGGCCTGTGGATGGCGGTGACGGCTTAGCACGCCCGACTTGCGCACCCGCAGCAGGTTCATCCAGTAGCCTTGGCTGGCGTTCAGACAGAGCGGCCGGAACCAGACGTTCTCGGCCTGCGGCACCCACAGCCTTTCGTCGGTGGGGATCGCATGCGGAATCACGATTTCGGGCAAGGCCTGGGGCGGATTCGGATACTGGTACGGCGTCAAGGGTTCGGCATCGGGCTTGTCTAAAGGCATGCTTTCAATCCTTCCATATTATGGACATATTGTTTACTTTATGGACGAATTATAAGAACTGCCCTGCCCGCGGCTACAGCGGGCTAACCCTTAGCTGCGGTGCAGCGCCGCGTTGCGCGATGCCAGAAAACAAAAAACCCATCGCATCGCTGCGATGGGTTTCTGGCTTGAAGCCGGCGCCGGGACTTATTTGTCCACGAACGCGCGCTCGACCACGTAGTCGCCCGGCTGGCCCACGCCCGGCGACACGGTGAAGCCACGCTTGTCCAGCATGGCGCTGATATCGGCCAGCATATGCGGGCTGCCGCAGATCATGGCGCGGTCGGTTTCCGGGTTGATCTGGGGGATACCGATGTCCTCGCACAGCTTGCCGTTTTCCATCAGTTCCGTGATGCGGCCCTGGTTGCGGAACGGTTCACGCGTGACCGTCGGGTAGTACACCAGCTTATCGCGTACCACATCGCCGAAGAACTCGTTGTTCGGCAGCTCTTTTTCAATGAAGTCGGCATAGGCCAGTTCGCTGACCCAGCGCACGCCATGCACCAGGATGACCTTGTCGAAGCGTTCGTAGATGTCCGGGTCCTTGATGATGCTCATGAAAGGCGCCAGGCCGGTGCCCGTGCCGAACAGGAACAGGTGCTTGCCCGGCTTCAGGTCGTCGACGACCAGCGTGCCCACGGGCTTGCGGCTGACCAGGATGGTGTCGCCTTCCTTCAGGTGCTGCAGGCGCGACGTGAGCGGCCCGTTCTGCACCTTGATGCTGAGGAACTCGAGGTTCTCTTCATAGTTGGCGCTGGCGATGCTGTAGGCCCGCAGCAGGGGCTTGCCTTCAACTTCCAATCCGATCATCACGAAGTGGCCATTGTGGAACCGCAAGGCCGAGTCACGCGTCGTGGTGAAGGAAAACAGGGTGTCGTTCCAGTGGTGCACGCTTAGTACGCGCTCAGTGTTGAAAGCAGCCATGTCGTATCAAATTAGGGCGACCGCCCCGGGCTATTGGGCCCGGCTTGTGCCGCTGGGTCATTCCGTGCCGCAAAAAAGACGCGGCCGGCATTAGGGTTGACCCTATTCTACAGGGTCTCGATGATAACTGCTCTCATTATTCCGTAATACGCTTATGCCGTATTGATGGGGATCAAGCCTGAAGCCTGCCTGACTTACTAGTAGTTGAACGCCGCTTTGCTTCCTGTTATCGTCGCGTTCTCATTTGATAATCATTTTCGTTAGCAGACTGTTTTGAGCAGCGGGAGGCTTGGACATCCGGGATTCCCGCCGCAGCCCTAGCCGGAGCACCTCCTCATGAACAAGCGTCCCCAATTGAATTCGCTGCTGCGTGCCCTGGCGCTGGCCGGCGCCGCCGCCTTCACCGTGTCGGCCAACGCCGCCGAGGAAGTCAGCCTCTACACCACCCGGGAACCCAAGCTGATCCAGCCGCTGCTGGACGCCTTCACCAAGGAAAGCGGCATCAAGGTCAATACGGTCTTCGTCAAGGACGGCCTGCTGGAACGCGTCAAGGCCGAAGGCGCCAAGTCGCCCGCCGACGTGCTGATGACCGTGGACATCGGCAACCTGCTGGATCTGGTCGACGGCGGCGTGACCCAGTCGGTCAAGTCGCAAACGCTGGAATCCGTCATCCCCGCCAACCTGCGCGGCGCCGATGGCAAATGGTACGCCCTGTCGCTGCGCGACCGCGTGCTGTACGTGGAAAAGGACCTGAAGCTGGAAGCCTTCCGCTACGAAGACCTGGCCGATCCCAAGTGGAAGGGCAAGGTCTGCATCCGTTCGGGTCAACATCCCTACAACACCGCGCTGGTCGCCTCCATGATCGCGCATGACGGCGCCGAAGCCACTGAAAAATGGCTGCGCGGCGTCAAGGCCAACCTGGCCCGCAAGGCTGCCGGCGGCGACCGCGACGTGGCCCGCGACATCCTCGGCGGCATCTGCGACATCGGCCTGGCCAACGCCTACTACGTCGGCCACATGAAGAACGCGGAACCCGGCACCGACGCGCGCAAGTGGGGCGATGCCATCAAGGTCATCCGCCCGACCTTCGCCAACGCCAAGAGCGGCGGCACGCACGTGAACGTCAGCGGCGCGGCCGTTGCCGCCCACGCGCCCAACAAGGCCAACGCGGTCAAGCTGCTGGACTTCCTGGTGTCCGAGCCCGCCCAGGCCCTGTACGCCCAGGCCAACTACGAGTACCCCGTCCGCAAGGGCGTGAAGCTGGACCCCGTGATCGCCAGCTTTGGCGAACTGAAGGTGGACCCGCTGCCGCTGACCGAGATCGCCAAGCATCGCAAGCAAGCCAGCGAACTGGTGGACAAGGTCGGTTTCGACAACTGATAAACCCGTGGCGCGCCACGCCTTGCGGCGCGGCACAGCCATGTGGCAGTGACACCCGCGCGGGCTGCGCCCAGGCTTGCGCGTAGGGCCTGCTCCCTTTTTTGGAGGGAGCAGGCCTTGCCATTGATGCAATCGACTTGAAGCATGCACACTGATTCTTTGCCCCGGCCGCTGCGTCTGCGCTGGACTGAACGCGGGGCCGGCTGGCTGGCCGGCGCCGCCCTGATCGCGCTGGCCGTATTGGCGCCCGTCCTGACGCTGGGCTGGTGGGCGCTGGGCGGTGATCTGTCGCATTGGCAGCATCTGGCCAGCTATGTGCTGCCCCAGGCGCTGGCCAATACCGCCATGCTGCTGGCCGGCGTCGGCGTGCTGGTCACCCTGCTGGGCACGGGCGCGGCCTGGCTGGTGACCGCCTACGACTTCCCCACTCGCCGCGTGCTGACCTGGGCGCTCTTGCTGCCGCTGGCGGTGCCGACCTACATCATCGCCTTTGCCTATCTGGACCTGCTGCACCCGATAGGCCCGATACAGAGCGGGATCCGCGCAGTACTGGGCTACGACAGCCCGCGCCAGTTCCGCCTGCCGGACCTGCGTTCGATCTACGGCGCGATCTTCGTGCTGGGTTTCGTGCTGTATCCCTATGTGTACCTCAGCACCCGCGTCATGTTCATGACGCAGGCCGCGAGCCTGCTGGAAGCGGCCCGCACGCTGGGCGCCGGGCGCGTTGCCGTGTTCTTCCGCGTGGCCCTGCCGCTGGCCCGGCCCGCCATCGTGGTGGGTGTCAGTCTGGCGCTGCTGGAAACGCTGAACGATATCGGCGCCTCCGAATTCCTGGGCGTGCAGACACTGACCGTGTCGGTCTACACCACCTGGGTCACGCGTTCCGATCTGGCCGGCGCGGCCCAGATCGCGCTGACCATGCTGGCGATCGTGATCGGGCTGATCCTGCTGGAGCGCCATGGGCGCAAACGCCAGCGTTACGCCAACACGCAGCGCATGCGCCCGATGCAGCCGCGCCGCCTGCGCGGCGCCGCTGGCGCGATTGCGGCAATGCTGGGGTGGATCCCGGTGCTGGCGGGTTTCGTCGCGCCCGCGCTCTACCTGATCGTGGAAACCTACAAGCGCATGCATCTGGTGGGCGGCGTGTCGCAGCAACTGCTCAATGGCTTGAGCAATACGCTGATCGTGGCCTTCAGCGCCACCATCGTCACTTTGCTGTGCGGACTGATCGTCGCCTGGGCCGGACGCACGCTACGCGAGAGCTCAGGCTTCAATCCCGGCCGCGCCTGCGCGCGCATCGCCAGCCTGGGCTATGCGGTACCCGGCACGGTGCTGGCCATCGGCCTGCTCACGCCTTTCGTCTGGATCGATACCGCGGTCGCCAAGGTATTCGGTGGCACCGGCCTGTTCCTGATGGGGTCGATGGGCGCGCTGGTCTGCGCCTACGCGATCCGCTTCCTGGCGATTTCCACCGGAGCGCTGGAAGCCGGCCTGGCCCGCATCCCGCCGTCGCTGGAGCAGGCGTCACGCCTGCTGGGCGAGAGTTCGGCTGGCACCTTGCGCCGCGTGCATCTGCCGCTTCTGCGCCCGGCACTGGCGGCCAGCGCCCTGCTGGTGTTCGTGGACGCCATGAAGGAACTGCCTGCGACGCTGCTGTTGCGGCCCATGAATTTCGACACGCTCGCCACCTGGCTTTACGCCGAAGCTGCCCGCGGCACCTATGAAGAAGGCGCCGTCGCGGCGCTGGCCATCGTGCTGGCCGGCCTGTTCCCCGTCATCCTGCTGGCGCGCACCAATCTGAAAATGGGACATTGATCATCGTGCCCGATCTGTTAGAACTCGATCACCTTTCCCTCGCCTATGACACCCCGGCGGGACTCAAGCCCGTGGTGCAAGACCTGACGCTGGGCCTGCCCGTCGGCCATATCGGCTGCCTGCTGGGCGAGTCCGGCTGCGGCAAGACCACGGTGCTGCGCGCCATTGCCGGCTTCGAGCCGGTGCGGGCCGGACGCATCCTGCTGGACGGCACGGTCATTTCCTCGCCCACCGTGCAGGTGGCGCCCGAGCATCGCCGCGTGGGCATGATGTTCCAGGACTACGCGCTGTTTCCGCACCTGTCGGTCGCATTGAACGTGGCCTTTGGCCTGCGCAAGCTGGCGCGCCTCGAGCGCGCCCGGCGGGTCGAGGAAATGCTGGAACTGGTGGGCCTGGCGCACGCCGCCAACAGCTATCCCCATGAGATTTCCGGCGGCCAGCAACAGCGCGTGGCGCTGGCGCGCGCGCTGGCGCCCTCGCCCGACCTGCTGCTGCTGGACGAGCCGTTCTCGAACCTGGACGTGGACACGCGCGAGCGCCTGGCGTTCGAAGTGCGCGACATCCTCAAGACCACCGGCCATACGGCCATCCTGGTGACGCACAACCAGGCGGAAGCCTTCGCCATCGCCGACCGCATCGGCGTCATGTCCCAGGGCAGCATCGCGCAATGGGACACGCCCTACAACCTGCACCATCATCCCGCCAGCGACTTCGTGCGCGATTTCATCCGCCGCGAAGCGCTGGAAGAGCGGCGCGAGCAGGCCTACGCCCGCGGCCGCTGAGTCTGCGCCGGCCGCTCAGTCGGCCGACAGCTTCACCTTCTGCGACAAGGCCTTGAAGGCCTCGTGCTGGCTTTGGGTCAAGCGTTCCACTTCCTGCGGCGTGGAGCCATAGGGCATGAAGCCGGCCTGTTCCAGCTTGGTCTTCACTTCCGGCAAGGCCAGCGCCCATTGGAAGGCTTCGCTCAGGGCACGGGTCACTTCCGGCGACATCTTCGCCGGGCCATAGACCGCGAACCACGGATCCACCACGGCAGCCTCGTAGCCCAGCTCGGCCAGCGTCGGCACGTCCGGCAAGGCCGGCGCGCGCTTGCTGCCGGTCACCGCCAACGCATGCACCTTGCCCGCCTTGATGTGCGGCAGGGACGCCGGCAGATTGTCGAACATCACCGGCAGGTGGCCGCCCAGCAGATCGTTCAGGCCCTGGGCGCTGCCCTTGTATGGGATGTGCTGCATGCCGGCGCCGGTCAATTGGTCGAACATCACGCCGGCCAGATGCATGGAGGTGCCGGTGCCCGGCGTGCCGAACGAGGTGCCCGGATGCTGCTTGGCGTAGGCCACCAGGTCCTTGACGCTATCGACCTTCAAGGCCGGACCGACTTCCAGCACCACGGTGGACGCGCCCAGCATGCTGACGCCCGTGAAATCCTTGGTGGGATCGAACGGCATCGACGGATAGACGAAGGGATTCAGCGCATTGGTTGAGATGGCACCGAAGCCGATGGTGTAGCCATCGGGCGCGGCCTTGGCCACGGCGTCCATGCCGATGTTGCCGCCTGCGCCCGGGCGGTTTTCGACGATGACAGGCTGGCCCAGCTTTTCGGCCACTTTCTGGCCAGCGGTGCGCGCCACCAGGTCGGTGGTGCCGCCCGCCGTGTAGGGCACGATGAAGGTGATGGGCTTGGCCGGATAGCCGGCGGCGAGCGCGGCCGATGCGCCCTGGATCAGCGCCAGCGCGGCCAGGCCGCGCAGCGCATTGAATGTGTAGCGATGCATGATGTCTCCATCCCGGTTTGTTGTTGGGTCGGGAGGCGCATCATACCGCCGGCCGCGCGTTGTCCGCGCGGCCGGCGAACCTGCCAGATCAGGCGCGCGGCTCGGGCAGCGGGATGTACTCGGTCTCGTCGCCCGGCACGATCTGGTCGAAGCGGCTGCGCTGCCAGTCCTGCTTGGCCTGCTCGATGCGGTCCTTGTTGCTGGAAACGAAGTTCCACCACACGAAGCGCGGGCCGTCCAGGGGCTCGCCGCCGATCACGGCAAAGCGCGCCGCGGTCTTGGCGCGGATCTGTACCGGCCGGCCCGGCGCGAACACGACCAGGCGGCCGCTTTCGAATTCCTGGCCGTCGATCTCGACCGTGCCCTGCGCCAGATAGGCGGCGCGCTCCTCGTGCTCGGCCGGCAACACCGTGGTCGCGCCCGCCTGCAATTGCAGATCGCCATAAAACAGCGGCGACAGCGTCTTCACCGAGGATGTCTTGCCGAACAGCGAACCCGCAACCACCTGGGCGCGCACGCCCTCGCCTTCAACGACCGGCTGCGCATCCAGCCCGTAGTGGGTGAAGCCCGGATCGGTCTCTTCATGCTCCTTGGGCAGTCCCACCCAGATCTGCAGGCCACAGAGGCGCTGCGCGCCTTGGCGGCTTTCGGGCGAGGAACGTTCCGAGTGCACGATGCCGCGGCCGGCCGTCATCCAGTTGACCTCGCCCGGCAGGATGGTCTGGGTATTGCCGGCGCCGTCGCGGTGCACCATGGATCCTTCGTACAGGTAGGTCACGGTGGACAGGCCGATATGGGGGTGCGGGCGCACGTCTATGCCGGAACCGGGCGCGAAATCCACCGGACCCATGTGGTCCAGGAAGACGAACGGCCCGACGGTGCGGCGCTGCGCGGATGGAATGGCGCGACGCACGGAAAAACCGCCCAAGTCGCTGGTGCGCGGCACCACGACGGATTCAATCTGGCTTTCGCCGGCTTCGGACAAGGTGGACATGATCAGACTCTCCGGGTTGTAGGGCCAATGGCCATCTTAAGGCCTGCCGCTTGCAAGGGAAAAACAACGGCGGGCGGGCTTCGTCAGCCCGCCCGCCCAGGGCTTTTACGCCAGGTCGAACACCAGGACTTCGGCATTCTTGCCACCCGAGAGTTCCACGCGGGTCTCGTCGGTGATGGCGAGCGCGTCGCCGGCCGAGAGCTCGACACCGTTGACCGTCAGGCTGCCACGGGCCACGTGCACCCACGCGCGGCGGCCAGCGGCCAGTGCCAGCGCGGCGGACTCGTCGCCATCGAACAGGCCGCCGTACAGACGCGCGTCCTGATGGATCTTCATCGAGCCGTCAGCGCCATCGGGCGACACCAGCGCCTGCAGCCGGCCGCGCTTCTGCTCGTCGCTGAAGCTGCGCTCTTCGTACTCCGGCGCGATGCCGGCGACGTCGGGCTCGATCCAGATCTGCAGCATGTGCGTTTCGCGGTCCGACAGCGGGTTGAACTCAGAGTGCATCACCCCGCGGCCGGCGCTCATGCGCTGCACGTTGCCGGGCTGGATGGTCGAGCCGCTGCCCATGCTGTCCTTGTGGGCGATCGCGCCGTCCAGCACATAGGTAATGATTTCCATGTCGCGGTGGCCGTGCGTGCCGAAGCCGCGGCCGGCCGCGATGCGGTCGTCATTGATCACGCGCAGCGCGCCGAAGCCCATGTGGGCCGGGTCGTAGTAGTTGGCGAAGGAAAAGGTGTGAAACGAGTCCAGCCATCCATGGTTGGCGTGACCCCGTTCAGCAGCGCGGCGAGTGGTAAGCATTGTGGACTCCTGTTTCAATAATGTGAATGGTTGTGCAGCCTGGCTTTCATCACCCTCATTTGAAGGGAAGCCGCTGCACCACCGGCATGAGTGATATTGTGCGCGTGCGCCCTCGCCTGTTTGGCGCTATATTTTGACGGAATCATTCAAATTTTTTGAATGGTCACTCCAGGCGCATCCATGCAAGCCATTACCCCCGAACTCCTGATCCTGGTGGACGCCATCGCGCGCCACGGCAGCTTTGCCAAGGCGGCGCGCGAACTCGGCAAGGTGCCCTCGGCGGTGACCTACTCCATCCGCAAGCTGGAAGATGGGCTGGACGTGCTGCTGTTCGACCGCTCGGGACACCGCGCGCTGCTGACGCCGGCGGGCGAAACGCTGCTGAAGGATGGGCGCCACGTGCTGCAGTCGCTGGACGATCTGGCCTGCCGCGTCAAGCGCATCGCCACCGGATGGGAAGTGGAATTGCGCGTTGCGGTCAGCGCAGTGCTGCCGTGGCGGCCGCTGTACGACCTGATCGAGGAATTCCAGGCATTGGGCAGCGCCACCACGTTGCGCTTTTCCAGCGAGGTGCTGAGCGGCAATTGGGACGCGCTGACTTCCGGGCGGGCCGATCTGGTCATCGGCGCGGGTGCCGCCGGCGAGCCCACCGGTCCCTATCGCTCGCAAGCCATGGGGCAATCGCAATTCGGCTTCTGCGTGGCCGCGCATCATCCGCTCGCGTCCTTGCCGCAGCCGCTGAGCCGCGGGGACATCACGCGCTACTGCGCGGTGGTGGTGGCGGATACGTCCCGCAACCTGGCGCCGCAGACCCGCGGCATCCTTGCTGAACAGCCCATGCTGGTCATGCCCACCATGCAGGCGAAGATAGACGCCCAGGTGCGCGGCCTGGGCTGCGGCTACCTGCCGCTGACGCTGGCCGCGCCCTATCTGGCGCAAGGACTGCTGGTGGTGTGCGAGACGGACGAAGGCATGTCCCTGACGGAACACCTGGCCTACGCCTGGCGCTCGGACCCCCCAGGCGAAGCCTTGAAATGGTGGCTGCAGAAACTGAAGTCGCCGCGCCTCTGCGAAAGCCTGCTGGGGATGGGGTAGTAAGGCGCGCGGCCGCGCGCCCTACTCGTCCTCGATGCCCAGCTCTCGCAGCTTGCGCGTGATGGTGTTGCGGCCTATGCCCAGGCGCGAAGCCGCTTCCACGCGGCGGCCGCGGCTGGCGTCCAGCGCGCTTTGCAGCAGGATCTTCTCGAATTGGCGCGTCAGCGTGGCCATGACGGCGGGCTCGCCGCGTTCCAGTCGGTATTGCGCGTCGCGCAACAGGGAATCCTGCCAGTTGCGCGGTGAATCGACGCCCACGGGCGCCGCAACCTGCACCACAGTGCCCACGCCGGCCGTGGGCGCGGTCGGACGAATAAGAGCCGGGCTCGGCTGTTGCTGCTGCTCCATGGCGCGGATTTCCGGCGGCAGGTCGGCGCGCTCCACCGTCTGGCCGGGGGCCATCACCGTCAGCCAGTGGCAGAAGTTCTCCAGCTGACGCACGTTGCCCGGAAAATCGAACTTGGACAGCACGGCCAGGGCTTCCGGCGTCAGGCGCTTGACCGGCACCCCCAGCGCGCGGGCGCTGGCGGTCAGGAAATGGCCGGCCAGGGCCGGGATGTCCTCGACCCGCTCGCGCAAGGGCGGCAGGCGCAACCGGATCACATTCAGGCGATGGAACAAGTCCTCGCGGAACAGGCCTTGCTCCACGCGCTGCTCCAGCGGCTGGTGGGTGGCGGCGACGATGCGCACGTCGACGCGCACCGGCTGCGCGCCGCCCACGCGGTAGAAGCTGCCTTCGGCCAGCACGCGCAACAGGCGCGTCTGCAGCTCGATGGGCATGTCGCCGATCTCGTCCAGGAACAGCGTGCCGCCGTGCGCTTCCTCGAAGCGGCCGCGGCGCAGATTGTTGGCGCCGGTGAACGCGCCGCGTTCGTGGCCGAACAGCTCGGCCTCCAGCAGGTCGCGCGGGATGGCCGCCGCGTTCAGCGCCACGAAGGGGCCGCCGGCGCGCACGCCATGGCCATGCAGGGCGCGCGCCACCAGCTCCTTGCCGGTGCCGGACTCGCCCGTGATCAGCACGGTGACCTTGGATTGGGCCAGCCGGCCGATCGCCCGGAACACTTCCTGCATGGCGGTGGACGAGGACTGCGTCATCATCCAGCGCTCGTTGTTCTGCGCCGACTCGCCCTGCCCTTCAGGCCCTTCCGGCTGGGCTGACTCCTGCATGGCGCGCTGGATCAGCGCTACCGCCTCGTTCACGTCGAAAGGCTTGGCCAGGTAGTCGAACGCGCCGCCCTGAAAGGCGGATACGGTGCTGTCCAGGTCCGCGAACGCGGTCATCACGATCACGGGCAGGCCGGGCTGGCGTTCCTTCAGCTGGCGCAGCAGTTCCAGTCCGTTGCCGCCGGGCATGCGGATATCGGAAACCAACGCGGCAGGCATTTCCGCGGCCGGCTTGTCGCGCGCCAGCGCGTCCAGCACGTCAGCCGACTGGGAAAAGCTGCGGGTCGGAATCCCGGCGCGCGCCAGGGCTTTTTCCAGGACCCAGCGGATGGCCTGGTCATCGTCGACGATCCATACGGGTTTCATCAGAGTGCAGGCTCCATCGGAAGGACCAGGCGGAACTCGGTGCGGCCGGGCCGGGATTCAAATTCGATGATGCCGCCGTGCTGCTGCACGAAGTCCTGCGCCAGGCTCAGGCCCAGGCCGGTGCCTCCGGCCCGGGCCGTGACCAGCGGATGGAAGATGCGGTCGCGGATCTGATCCGGCACGCCGGGACCGTTGTCGATGATGGACAATTCCAGCGCCAGGCGGTGCTGCCGGTGGGCCAGCATCACCTGGCGCGCCACGCGCGTACGCAGCGTGATCACGCCGGGCTCGGTTTGCGGGCCTTGCGGCCGCGCCACCAGTTCCTGCGCGGCATTGCGGGCCACATTCAGGACGGCCTGCATCAGGCGGGCGGCGTCGCCCTTGAGGTCCGGCACCGAGGCGTCGTAGTCGCGCAGCAGCGTGACGTCGTTGCGGAACTCAGCCTGGATCAGCGCGCAGACACGTTCGCAGATTTCATGGATGTTGACCGGCCGCGCGTTCAGCGGCACACGTTGCGGGCCGCTCAGGCGGTCCACCAGCGCCTGCAGGCGGTCGGCTTCGGAAATGATGACCTGGGTGTACTCGGCCAGGGCCGCGCTGGGCAGCTCGGCTTCCAGCAGTTGCGCGGCGCCGCGCAGGCCGCCCAGGGGATTCTTGACTTCATGCGCGAGATTGCGCAGCAGTTCGCGGTGGGCCTCGATCTCGTCAACCAGCCGGTGGTTGCGGTCGGCCAGCACGCGTTGCTCGATCTCGCGGGTTTCTATCAGCACGGGCCAGCGCTGGCCCGTCAGCCCGACGGTCGTTACGGAAACTTCCACGGATTCGGCGGCGCGGCGCAACGAAGCCAGCTGCCTGACGTCGGCATAGCGTCCGGCGGCGGCGCGGTCGATGGAGGATTGGATGTTTTCCGGACTGTCGAACAGCGTGGCGGCGGATTGGCCGCCCAGTTGCTTGCGCGAGCGGCCGAACAGATCTTCGGCGGCCGCGTTGGCGTATTCGATATGACCGCGTGCGTTGACCAGGAAAACGGACGTGGCTAGCAAATCGAGAGCTTCTACATTCATTTTCTACATACCCGAATGTGAGGGGAAGGCGGAACGCGACGGCGGCGCCGGAACCGGCGGCGCTGCCCGCCGGGTGTCGCACCTGGCGGGCAGTACGTCGAACCGCGACCTGGAAGTGCGCGTGGTGCGGGCCCTGGTTTCTGCCTGCATCGCGCGACCTCCAGCTACAGCCTCAACGCATCAGAGGCTGTAGTACATGTCGAACTCGACCGGGTGCGGCGTCATGCGCAGACGGTTCACGTCGCCCATCTTGAGTTCGATGTAGGCGCTGAGCATGTCGTTGCTGAACACGCCGCCGCGGGTCAGGAACTCGCGGTCGTTGTCCAGGGCTTCCAGCGCCTGCTCCAGCGACGCGCAGACGGTCGGGATCTTGGCGTCTTCTTCCGGCGGCAGGTCGTACAGGTTCTTGTCGGCGGGATCGCCCGGGTGGATCTTGTTCTGCACGCCGTCCAGGCCGGCCATCATCAGGGCCGAGAAGGCCAGGTACGGGTTGGCCAGGGGGTCCGGGAAACGCGCTTCGACGCGGCGGCCCTTGGGGTTGCCGACGTACGGAATGCGGATCGAAGCCGAACGGTTGCGGGCCGAGTAGGCCAGCTTCACGGGCGCTTCGTAGTGCGGAACCAGGCGCTTGTACGAGTTGGTGCCGGGGTTGGTGATGGCGTTCAGCGCGCGGGCGTGCTTGATGATGCCGCCGATGTAGTACAGCGCGAATTCCGACAGGCCGGCGTAGCCGTTGCCCGCGAACAGGTTCTGGCCGTCCTTCCAGATGGATTGGTGGACGTGCATGCCGGAGCCGTTGTCGCCGACGATGGGCTTGGGCATGAAGGTGGCGGTCTTGCCGTAGGCGTGGGCCACGTTGTGGATCACGTACTTGACGATCTGCGTCCAGTCGGCGCGCTGCACCAGCGTGCTGAACTTGGTGCCGATTTCAAGCTGGCCGGCGCCGGCCACTTCATGGTGGTGCACTTCGACCGGCACGCCCATCTGTTCCATCAGCAGGCACATTTCCGAACGCATGTCCTGGAAGGAGTCGACCGGGGGCACGGGGAAGTAGCCGCCCTTGACGGTGGGACGGTGGCCGGTGTTGCCGCCTTCGAATTCCAGGCCCGAGGACCAGGGCGCTTCTTCCGACTTGATCTTGACGAAGGTGCCGGACATGTCGCTGTTCCAGGTCACGCCGTCGAAGACGAAAAATTCGGGTTCCGGACCGAAGTAGGCGGTGTCGCCCAGGCCGGAGGACTTCAGGTAGGCTTCGGCGCGCTTGGCCAGCGAACGCGGGTCGCGGTCATAGCCCTTCAGATCGGACGGTTCGACCACGTCGCACGACAGGATCAGGGTCGGCTCTTCGCGGAACGGATCCAGGTTGCCGGTGGACAGGTCGGGGATGAGCAGCATGTCGGAGGCTTCAATGCCCTTCCAGCCCGGGATCGACGAACCGTCGAAGGCCTGCCCGCTTTCCAGCTTGTCTTCGTCGATCTGGCTGATAGGCACGGACACGTGGTGCTCACGGCCAATCGTATCGGTGAAGCGGAAATCCACGAATTTGACTTCGTTGTCGGCGATCTGTTTCAGGACGTCTTTCGGGCTTGCCATGTCATCTCCATTAGATAAAAAGGTCGAGGGCTATGCCCGTCGACTGGCATAAAAGAGGGAAGCAATAAGCGTGCCAGGTTTTACCCCCGGGATTCCCCGGGGAAGGCAGCTGGGTCACGGGAAAATGTAGCACCATAATGGTGCAAAAAGTGGGGCATGCCAGCCCCACTATGGTGCATTCGCGCTACAGGAACATTTCCTGCAGGTCATTGAGGAAACTCCAGCCCAGCGGGGTGGCACGCAGGCGGGTGGGATCGGCGTCCAGCAGCCCGCGCTTGGTGGCTGCCTCCAATTGGTGCGCAATGGCGGCCAGGGACAGGCCTGTGCGCTCGTTGAAGGCGGTGGCGGCGACGCCGTCCTTCAGGCGCAAGGCATTCAGCATGAACTCGAACGGCAGCTCGTCCGGGCCGACCTGGCGGCTTTCGGCAATGTGGCTGCCGTCGCGCGCCATGGCCGCCTGCATCCAGGAGTCCGGACTGCGCAGCCGCGCCTCGCGCAGGATGCGGTCATGGAAGGACAGCTTGCCGTGCGCGCCCGGACCCAGGCCCAGGTAGTCGCCGAACTCCCAGTAATTCAGGTTGTGGCGGCAGCGGGCGCCGGGCTTGGCATAGGCCGAGACCTCGTAGCGCGCCAGCCCGGCTGCCGCCAGTTCGGTTTCCACCGCGTCCTGCATGGCCGCGCTGGTGTCGTCGTCGGGCAGGTCTTCGGGCGGGAACTTGGCGAAGACGGTGTTGGGCTCCATCGTCAGGTGGTAGAGCGACAGATGCTCGGTGCCGAAGGCCACCGCTTGCCGCAAGTCGGCCACACAGGCCTCCAGCGTCTGACCCGGCAAGGCGAACATCATGTCCAGGTTGACGCGCGCCGCCGCGCGCTGCGCCATCTCGATCGCCGCCCTCGCCTGGGCGCTGTCATGGATGCGGCCCAGCTTCTTCAGTTGTGCGTCGTCGAAACTCTGGATTCCCAGCGAGAACCGCGTCACGCCGCTGGCGGCATAGTCGCGGAAGCGCCCCGCCTCGGCGGTGCCGGGATTGGCTTCCATCGTGATCTCGGCGTCGGGCCACAGGTTCAGACAGGCGCGCAGCATCGCCAGCAGCTCGTCCAGGCCCTCGGACGACAGCAGGCTCGGCGTGCCCCCGCCGATGAAAACCGACACCACCTGCCGCCCCCAGATGGAAGGCAGCGCCTGTTCCAGGTCGCTGCGCAGGGCATCCAGATAGGCGCGTTCCGGAATCTCGCCCGGCGCCGCGTGCGAGTTGAAGTCGCAATAAGGGCATTTGCGCACGCACCAGGGCACGTGCACGTAGACCGACAGCGGCGGCAGGCTGGTCAGCGTGGCGCCGGCCGGCAGCTTCAGGCGCAACGGCTGCGCGCCCATGTCGTTGCGGATGGGAATGATGATGGACATGCGAAATTCCTGGACCGGGCGCCAAGCGGCGCCCTCGTCAAGCCTGGCTCAGCTTGCTCAATAGTTCGCGCAGTGCGCGGGCGCGGTGGCTCAGCCGGTTCTTTTCCTCGGGATCCAGGGCTGCGGCGGTCAGGGCCTGGCCGGGCAGGTAGAAATGCGGGTCATAGCCGAAGCCGTTGGCGCCTTCAGGCTGGTCGATGATCTCGCCGTGCCACAGGCCTTCGCCGATGAGCGGGCAGGGATCGTTCTCCGAACGCACCAGCGCCAGCACCGCCACGTACCAGGCGCTGCGGTCGGCCACGCCGGCCAGCTTGCGCACCAGCAGTTCGTTATTGGCCTGGTCGGATTTTTCGCCGCCATGCATCTTGGCGTAGCGCGCCGAATACACGCCGGGCGCGCCGTCCAGCGCCGCCACGCACAGGCCGGAATCGTCGGCCAGCGCGGGCAGTCCCGTCAGGCGGCTGGCATGGCGGGCCTTGGCCAGCGCGTTTTCGACGAAGGTGACGTGCGGCTCTTCGGCTTCAGGCACCCCCAGCTCGCCCTGGGGCACCAGTTCCATGCCCAGAGGCGCAAACAAGGCGGAAAACTCGCGCAGCTTGCCGGGATTGTTGGAGGCCAGCACGACGCGGCGCAGGGAATCGGGAATCTTGGGAGCAGTCATGGGCAAATTGTATAGGGCGCGGGCCCGCCGCGCCGCCGCGGGGCGGGATGCCCCCGCGCGCTTGAAGGATATGCCTTGGGCCGGGGTTGACAGTGATGCGTACCCTAATTGAATATGGCGCGCCCGTCGTCGACGCAACAACGCCGACATATTTTCTTGTCAATATGATCAAACTTGTCACTGATAGTATCTGAACCCACCGGCGATGGACCCCATTCACGCTTTGCCCCGGCCGGTAGCGGCCCGCGCGCCCTCATCTTCCCTGGACAGCGCGTCCGCGCACGTGAGCCTGGCCGGCATCCTGCGCGAACGGCTGCTGCGCCCGCGCTTCCAGCCCGTGGTCGACCTTTCGCACAGCCGCATCTACGGCCATGAAAGCCTGATCCGCGGCCCGGCCGACACTGCCCTGCACTTTCCCGACGCGCTGTTTGCCGAGGCCCGCCGCCAGGGCCTGCATCCGCAGCTGGAACTGGCCAGCTTTCGCGCTGGCGCCCAGGGCTTTCATCAGCACGACCCGGCCGGCATGCTGTTCCTGAACCTGTCCGGCTCGGCGCTGTTGCATTACTGGAGCCTGTGGGGCGAGGAAATGCCCCGGCGCCTGCTCAAAGATTGCTCGCTCGCGCCAACCAGCATCATCGTCGAACTGACCGAGCAGGATCCGTTGTCCGAGCACATGGCGGAGCTGTCCAGCGCCTTCGCCTGCCTGCGCGAGCACGGCATGCGCGTCGCGCTGGACGACTATGGCGTAGGCAATTCCAATCTGCAGCTCTGGGCCGAGATGCAGCCGGATCTGGTCAAGATAGACCGCTACTTCTTCGACGGCATCGGCCAGGACGAACGCAAGCAGAACATGGTGCGCGCCATCCTGAAGGTGGCGCAGCACCTGGGCACCACCATCGTCGCCGAAGGCATCGAAACCGCCGAGGACCTGGCCGTGGTGCGCGAGCTGGACATCCGCTACGCGCAAGGCTGGCTGCTGGGCCGGCCGGAGGAAATGCTGTTGACCGAGCTGGCGCCGCCGCTACGCGATTCGCTGCGGCAGCGGACGCCTGCGGCCCCGTTGCAGCGTGGCATGGGCGGCACCGCCGCCAGCCTGCGCGTCGAAGCGCCGGCAGTGCAATTGAGCGGACACACCAACGACGACGTGCACCGGCTGTTCATCGAGCACAAGGAGATGCATGCAGTGGCCGTGGTCGACGACGACAACCGCCCGGTCGGCATCATCAACCGCCGCGACTTCTCGGAACATTACGCCCAGCGCTATACGCGCGAACTGTTCGGACGCGACGCCTGCTCCACCTTCATGAATGCCGAGCCCGTGCTGGTGGACCTGCACGTCTCCATCGACCAGTTGAGCCACGTGCTGATCTCGGAAGACCAGCGCTACCTGATGGACGGCCTGATCATCACGCGCGAAGGCCGCTACGACGGGCTGGCCACCGGCGAAACGCTGGTGCGCTCGGTCACCGAAATGCGCATCGAGGCGGCGCGCTACGCCAATCCGCTGACCTCCCTGCCCGGCAACATTCCCATCAGCCGGCACATCGCCACGCTGCTGGAAGACGCGGACGACTTCACCGTCTGCTATGGCGACCTGAATAACTTCAAGCCCTTCAACGACGTCTACGGCTACTGGCGCGGCGACGACATGATCATGCTGACCGCCGAAGTCATCAAGCGCCATTGCGACCCGCAGCGCGACTTCGTTGGCCATGTGGGCGGCGACGACTTCGTGGTGCTGCTGCGCAGCCCCGACTGGATGGAGCGCACCCGCCGCATCATCGCGGAATTCAACGACCGCGCGATGGACCTGTACGACGACGAGGGCCGCCGCAACGGCGGGATCGAAGCGGAGGACCGCTACGGCGTGCCTCGCTTCTTTCCCTTCGTGACGCTGGGCGTGGGCGCCCTCACCGTCACGCCCTCCCTATGCGAGCGCATCCGCCCTGAGGACATCGCGTCGGCCGCCGCTCATGTCAAGCACAAGGTCAAGCACGGGAACCTGTCGCTGGTAGCCGAGCGCTACACCGGCGGCATCCTGCCGCAGCTCGACAGCTGAATCGTGTCCGGCCGCGCCAAAGGCCGGCTGGGCAATCTGGAACACCGCCACCGCCCGGCGCAAACCCTGCGCCTGGGCTTCCAGGGCGGCCGCCGCGGCGGCAGTCTGCTCCACCATGGCGGCATTCTCCTGCGTCGAGCGCTCGATGTCCGCCACCGCGTGGTTCACCGAGGCAATGCCGGCAGCCTGTTCAGCCGTGGCGCTGGAAATCTCGGCCACGATCTGCGTCACCCGATCCACCGACTGGACCATGTCGCGCATGGTATCGCCAGCCAGACTGACCTGACGCACGCCCGCCTGCACGCGCTCCGCGGAGTCCTCGATCAGGCCCTTGATCTCCTTGGCGGCCTGCGCACTGCGCTGGGCCAGCGAGCGCACTTCGCCCGCCACCACCGCAAAGCCCTTGCCTTGCTCACCCGCGCGCGCCGCTTCCACGGCGGCGTTCAGCGCCAGGATGTTGGTCTGGAAGGCGATGCTGTCGACCACGCCGACGATCTCGCCAATACGGCGTGCGCTCTCGGCGATGCCCTGCATGCTCTGCACCACTTCGTCGACCGCCGCGCCGCCGCGCTGCGCCAGCTTGGTGGCGCCCAACGCCTGGCGGCTGGCCAGGTCGGCGTTGCCCGCGGTCAGCTGCACCGTATGCGCCAGCTGCATCATGTTGGCCGACGCTTCCTGCAGCGAGCCCGCCTGGCGCGCGGTGCGGTCCGACATGTCCGCCCCGCCCGCGGCGATCTCGCCCGAGCCGGTATGGATTTCCTCGACGCCATGGCGCACCGAGGCGACGGCCGCCGACAGCCCCTTCTGCATGCGCCGCATGGCGCTGTAGAGGACGCCGATCTCGTTGTCGCCGCGCATGGCGATCGTACCGGTCAGGTCGCCGTCGGCGATGCGGTCGAAATGCGCGCCGGCCTCGTTCAGCGGCCGCAGGATGCTGCGGCGGAACGCCAGCCGGATCAGCACGGCCAAGAGCAGCACCAGCGCCAGCACGCCGGCCGCCACCGCGATCACCCGCTGCAACGTGAGGCTGGCGCTGGCGACTGCCGCCTGACCCTGGTCGCGGGCGTAGGTCTGGTAGGCGTCCGCCTGCTTGACGTAGGCGGCGCCGCTGCCCGGCAACACCTTGTCAACCAGGCGGTTCACCTCGATGCCGTTCCAGCCCTTGATCGCCGCATGCATGGGCGTCAGCGTCTTGTCCGCGAAGGCGGCATAGGCGGCCAGCACCCCTTCGAATAGCGGCGCGCCCCCGGCGCTGGCGTCGGGATTGGCGCGCAGGCGCGCCAGGCTGGCCGCGGCCTGCTTGAACAGCGCCTCGGCGTGCGCCAGGGACTCGTTGCGCGCCTCTTCCAGGCCGCCTTCCATCGCCGTCTTGGCATCCGTCAGCGCGGCGCGCGCCTGGAACAACCGGCTGGTCATGTCGGCCAGGTCGCCGGCCCGTTCGATGCTGCCCCGGCCCAGCGCTTCAATGTCCGCGCGGTTTTCCCGCAGCACCGAGATTCCCGCCGCCGCCGCCACCGCGAACAGCACCACGAACAACGCAAGAATGGCCGACAACGCCGTCGTGACCCTGATGTTTTTCCGCATATCAGTCCATACAAAACCTGCCGCCAGCGGCGGCGTTCGTAGCGATTATGGACACCCAGTTTGGCAATTTCTTGACACAACCCCGCCGCCCGGATGACAAACTCCCGTCACGAAACCGAACCCCGTATTAAGCAATTGTGAATTGGCAGGGCCCGCGGCTTGCGGCACATTCAACGCTGCACCGATCCATTACCCATATAGAAAACAGCAACATGCCCAACGCCTCCCACGCCTATCAGGACATCCGCGAAGCCGTGCGCGACCTCTGCGCCCAGTTCCCCTCCGAATATTTCCGCAAGGTCGACGAAGAACGCGGCTACCCCGAAGCCTTCGTCCGCGCGCTCACCGAGGCCGGCTGGCTGGCCGCGCTGATCCCGCAGGAATACGGCGGCTCCGGCCTGGGCCTGACCGAAGCGTCGGTCATCATGGAAGAAATCAACCGCAGCGGCGGCAACTCCGGCGCCTGCCACGGCCAGATGTACAACATGGGCACGCTGCTGCGCCACGGCTCCGAAGCCCAGAAGCGCGAATACCTGCCGCGCATCGCCGCAGGCGAACTGCGGCTGCAATCGATGGGCGTGACCGAACCCACCACCGGCACCGACACCACCAAGATCAAGACTACCGCTGTCAAGCGCGGCGACCGCTACGTCATCAATGGCCAGAAGGTCTGGATCTCGCGCGTACAGCACTCGGACCTGATGATCCTGCTGGCGCGCACCACGCCGCTGGACCAGGTCACGCGCAAGTCGGAAGGCATGTCCATATTCCTGGTGGACCTGCATCACGCCGTGAAGCACGGCATGGCTATCCGCCCGATCCCCAACATGGTCAACCACGAGACCAACGAGCTGTTCTTCGACAATCTGGAAATCCCCGAAGAAAACCTGATCGGCGAAGAAGGCAAGGGTTTCAAGTACATCCTGGACGGCCTGAACGCCGAACGCACCCTGATCGCCGCCGAGTGCATCGGCGACGGCTACTGGTTCGTCGACAAGGTCACCGCCTACGCCAAGGAGCGCATGGTGTTCGGCCGCCCCATCGGCCAGAACCAGGGCGTGCAGTTCCCCATCGCCCGCGCCCACATCAACGTCGAAGCCGCCAGCCTGATGCGTTACGAAGCCTGCCGCCTGTTCGACGCCCATGAGCCCTGCGGCGCCCAGGCCAACATGGCCAAGCTGCTGGCCGCCGATGCCTCCTGGGAAGCCGCCAACGCTTGCCTGCAGTTCCACGGCGGCTTCGGCTTCGCCACGGAATATGATGTGGAGCGCAAGTTCCGCGAAACCCGCCTGTACCAGGTCGCGCCGATCTCGACCAACCTGATCCTGTCCTACGTGGCCGAACACATCCTGGGCCTGCCCCGCTCCTTCTGATCGGATCCCGACATCAATGACCGTTGCCAAAGACACCCCGCACTTGAGCGCCGAGCTCGCGGCCTTTGCCGCCAACCTGCGCTATGAAGACATCCCGGCCCCGGTGCTGCGCCGCGCCGAGGACCTGCTGCTGGACTGCCTGGCCTCCATCCTGGCGGGCGCCTCCGCCCGCGCGGTCCAGGCCATCGACCGCTATGCCACCGCCATGGGCCCGGCCGACGGCCCCAGCGAAGTCCTGATCACCCGCCGCCGCACCACGCCGCTGTTCGCCGCCATGGTCAATGCTGCCGCTGCCCACGTGGTCGAGCAGGACGACGTGCACAACGGCTCCGTGTTTCACCCCGCGGCCGTGGTGTTCCCGCCGGCGCTGGCCGTGGCCCAGGCCTTGGGCCGTTCCGGTCGCGACCTGCTGGTCGCGGCCGTGGCGGGCTACGAAGTGGGGATCCGCGTCGGCGAATTCCTGGGCCGCTCGCACTACAAGATCTTCCACACCACCGGCACCGCCGGCACGCTGGCCGCCGCCGTCACCACCGGCCGGCTGCTCAATCTGTCCCCCGAGGAAATGCTGCACGCGTTGGGCTCTGCAGGCACGCAGGCAGCAGGTCTCTGGGAATTCCTGCGCGACGCCGCTGACTCCAAGCAACTGCATACCGCCAAGGCCGCGGCCGACGGCATCACCGCGGCCTATCTGGCGCGCGAAGGCTTCACCGGCGCGCGCCACATCCTGGAAGGCCCGCAAGGCATGGCCGCCGGCATGTCGACCGACGCAGACCCCAGCCGCCTGTGCGATCGGCTGGGCGAACGCTGGGCGCTGGCCGAGACCTCGTTCAAGTTCCACGCCTCCTGCCGCCACACCCATCCGGCGGCCGACGCGCTGCAACAGGCGCTGCGCGACAACAACCTGACCGAGGCCGACGTCGAACGGGTCGTGGCCCATGTGCATCAGGGCGCCATCGACGTGCTGGGTCCGGTGGTCAATCCGCAAACCGTGCACCAATCCAAGTTCTCGATGGGTACAGTCTTGGCGCTGATCGCCCGCCAGGGCCGCGCCGGCCTGGCGGAGTTCGACGCCGGCCTGGACGATCCCGGCGTGGCCACGTTCCGCGGCAAGGTCGACATGGAGCTGGACGCCGAAGTCGACGGCGCCTACCCCCAACGCTGGATCGGCAAGGTCACCGTCTACACGCGCGACGGCCGCAAGCTGCATGGCCGCGTCGACGAGCCCAAGGGCGATCCGGGCAACACTTTGAGCCGCGCGGAAATCGAGGACAAGACCCTAAGCCTGGGCCGCTACGCGGACGCCGCCACCGAGCAGGAGCTGCGCCGGCTGATCGCGGCGATCTGGAATCTGGAGCAGGCGGAGAAGCTGGAAGCGCTGCTGCCGCGGGCCTGATGCCAGCAGAGGCTGCTCGACGGGTTGGCCGGATTGAGTCCGTCCAACCCGTTATTTTTTGGCGCTGATCAGGCCAGCGCCGCGCGCTGTTCACGCACCAGGCCGGCGATGCCGCCTTCGGCCAGCACCAGCATCGTGTCCAGTTCCGCGCGGGTGAAGGTGGCGCCCTCGCCCGTGCCCTGCACTTCCACGAAGGCGCCGCTGCCGGTCATGATGACGTTCACGTCCGCGTCGCAGGCCGAGTCTTCCTCGTAATCCAGGTCCAGCACCGCGCGGCCCTGCACCAGGCCGACCGACACCGCCGCCACCGCGTCGCGTATCGGGTTCGCGGCCAGATCGCCGCGCTTCATCAGCAAGGCGATGGCGTCAGAGGCCGCCACCCAGGCGCCGGTGATGCTGGCGCAGCGCGTGCCGCCGTCGGCCTGCAGCACGTCGCAGTCCAGATGCAGGGTGCGCTCGCCCAGCGCCTTCATGTCGAACACCGCACGCAGGCTGCGGCCGATCAGGCGCTGGATTTCCTGCGTACGGCCGCTCTGCTTGCCGCGCGCGGCCTCGCGATCGCCACGGGTATGGGTGGCCCGCGGCAACATGCCGTATTCAGCCGTTACCCAGCCTTCCCCCTTGCCCTTCAGAAAAGGCGGTACCTTCTCCAATACGCTGGCCGTGCACAGCACGTGGGTGTTGCCAGCCTTCACCAGTACCGAACCTTCGGCGTAGCGCGTGAATCCGCGCTCCAGGCTGAACGGCCGCAATTCGTCGACGGTGCGGCCCGAAGGACGGGCGATGGCGGGGGTAGTGGTCACAGGCAGACTCCAGACGTGGCTTAGATCCGCCGCATTGTACGGGGTGCCGCCGCAGGAAACCGCCGCTTGGAGTATCCTGCCGCGATGTAACCGGTACAAACACAAGGTCCGCGCCGAAATACCGGCTGGCGCGGGCTGGGCCGTAACCGGTTCCCAATAAAAAGCATTACCAGGACACGCACATCATGATTCGCAGCATGACCGCTTTCGGCAACGCCCGCGCAGATCTCGAGCAAGGCACGCTTGCGCTCGAATTCCGCAGCGTCAACAGCCGCTTTCTCGACCTCTATTTCCGACTGCCCGACGAATTGCGCCACGTCGAAACGCCGCTGCGCGAACTGCTGACCGCCAACCTGGCGCGCGGCAAGGTCGAGATCCGCGTCTCCTACACGCGCAACGCCAGCACTGACCTGTCCAAGCTGGAGCCGGCCTGGCTCGAAAGCCTGGCCGAACAGTTGCAGGCGGCGCGCCGCATCCTCCCGGACATCGCCGCCCCGCGCCTGGTGGAACTGTTCAACTGGCCCGGCCAGCGCGCCAACGACGCCCTCGACCCGCAAGTCTGGGGCGCCGCCTGCCTGCAGGCCGCGCAGCAAGCGCTGACCCAGCTGCAGGAAGGCCGCGAACGCGAAGGCGAACGCCTGGCCGGCATGATGCGCGAATGCGCCGACGGCGTGGCGCGCATCGTCGAACTGGTGCAGGCACACCTGCCCCAACTGCTGGCCGACCACCGCGACAAGCTGGCTTCCAAGCTGCGCGAAAGCGTGGAATCCGCCTTCCCCGGCGGCTTCACCCACATTTCCGGCGCGGAACTGTCGGAACGCCTGTCGCAGGAAGCCAACCTGTTCGCGCTGCGCATCGACGTGGCCGAAGAACTATCCCGCCTGCGCTCGCACCTGGAAGAACTGCGCCATTTGCTGGGCGACGGCGGCGGCAAGCAAGCCTCCGGCAAGAAGAACGCCGGCAGCGCAGGCAAGCGTCTGGACTTCCTGTTCCAGGAAATGAACCGCGAAGCCAACACCCTGGGCTCCAAGGCCGGCAGCATGGAAGTCACCCGCGCAGCCATGGACTTGAAGCTGCTGATCGAGCAGATGCGGGAACAGGCGCAGAACATCGAGTAGCGGGATATGCGGCGGCGCCTCTGAGTGGGCGCCGGATCCTGGCGCAAAAAAACAGCCCTTACCTGCTGGATGGATGATCCAGCAGGTAAGGGCTGTTTTTCGTCTGGTTTTTGAGATGAGAGAAGCCGGGCAACCGTCCACATCAGTTGATATAGCCCACTACCGCGCTTGCCACCTGAGGCGCGTCGTTAGGTCAACATCTACATGGACGGACATCATGAAAGTGATCCGCGCCTTGGGACTCAAATTGCATGCGGAGATTGAACACGCTTGAGAGACTTGCGCAGGCCGCATCCTTGACCGCGGCCCGCACAGGAGCAGCGCCCATGACGGCCTGCTCGTCGCCCGCGCGCCCCTCATCTCGCCTCGCCCGCCGCCGGCTCCCCCCGCAGCGCTGAATCCAGATACGCACTGCGCGCCCGCGCATCCGGGAAATGCATGTCGCGGTAGTTCACGAAGCGCGAGCCGCGCGCCAGCCGGTAGCCGGCCCAGATCAGCAGGAACAGCGGAATCCCGATATAGGTCGCGACCACCCCGCCCCAATCGATCCTGTCCTGCAGGAACGCCTGGTAGTTCTGCCCCAGGGTGATGACCAGGCACAGCACGAAGGCGAAGATCGGCCCGAACGGAAAGAACGGCGATACATAGGGCAGATCGGCCAGGTTGTGGCCCTGCTTCACGTAGCCGCGGCGAAAGCGGTAGTGGCTGATGGCGATGCCCAGCCAGGCGATGAAGCCGGTCATGCCGGAAGTGTTCAGCAGCCAGATATATACCGCATTGGGACTGAAGATGAAGGTAAAGAAACACAGCGCCGCCACGACCGTCGTCGCCAGCAGCGCCCACAGCGGCACGCCGCTGCGCGAGATGCGGCCGAAGATGCGCGGCGCCTTGCCTTCACGGGCCAGGCTGTAGAGCATGCGCGTGGCTGCGTACATGCCGGAGTTGCCCGCGGACAATACCGACGTCAGCACCACCGCGTTCATGACCGAAGCCGCTCCCAGCAGACCGGCGCGTTCGAAGATCAGGGCGAAGGGGCTGACGCTGATGTCCTCGACCTCGTTGCGCAGCAGATGCGGATCGGTATACGGAATCAGCAGGCCGATGACCAGGATGGCCGCCACGTAGAACAGCAGGATGCGCCAGAACACCTGGCGCACCGCGCGCGGCAGGTTGCGCGCCGGATCCTTGGATTCGCCCGCGGCGATGCCGATCAGCTCGGTGCCCTGGAACGAAAAGCCCACCACCATCGCCACGCCGATCAGCGCCGCGAAGCCGCCCGAGAAAGGCGCGTCGCCCACCGTCCAATTGGCCAGGCCGCCGGTCTCCCCGCCGCGGATGATGCCCAGCAGCATCATCACGCCCATGGCCACGAACGCCAGCACGGCGACCACCTTGATCAGCGCGAACCAGAACTCCGCCTCGCCGAAGCCGCGCGCCGACATGGCGTTCAGGCCGAACGTGATCGCCAGGAACAAGGCGCTCCAATAGAACCCAGGCACGTCCGGAAACCAATAGGCCATGACGAGCTGCGCCGCCACCAGGTCAACGGCCACCGTAACCGCCCAGTTGTACCAATAGTTCCAGCCCAGGGCGAAGCCGAAGCCGTCCTCGACATAGCGCGCGCCGTAAGTGGAGAAGGATCCCGAAACCGGCATGGCGGCGGCCAGCTCGCCCAGGCTGGTCATCAGGAAATAAACCATGATGCCGATCAGCACATAGCCCAGCAGCGCGCCGCCAGGGCCGGCCTTGGCGATGGTCGCGCCCGAGGCCACGAATAGCCCGGTGCCGATCGACCCGCCTACCGCGATCATGGTCAGGTGGCGCGCGGACAGCGTGCGGCGCAGCTCGGAAGGCCGTTCCGCCTCCGTCTTGCGCGTGCCGCCTGAGCGACGTTCATCGTGTTCCGATGGTGCCAAAATGCGTTTCCTTCAGGTCATGAAGGCACCCGCGCCACGCGCCAGGTGCCTGGGGATTTCCAAGCAACCGGCGAGAATAGCGCAAGAGACCCCATCCGGCGAAATCGCGGGGCCTCAGGGACGGATCAATCAGACTATTGGAACGCCGTTTCCATGAAGGTGCGCAGCTTGCGCGAATGCAGGCGTTCCGGCGGCATGTCGCGCAGCCGCTCCAGCGCGCGGATGCCGATTTCCAGATGCTGGTTCACCTGCCGGCGATAGAACGCGCTGGCCATGCCGGGCAGCTTCAGCTCGCCATGCAAAGGCTTGTCCGACACGCACAGCAAGGTGCCGTAGGGGACGCGGAAACGGAAGCCGTTGGCCGCGATGGTGGCGGACTCCATGTCCAGCGCAATGGCGCGGGACTGCGCAAAGCGCTCCACCAGCTCCAGGTGGTCGCGCAGCTCCCAGTTGCGGTTGTCGATGGTGGCGACGGTACCCGTGCGCATGATGCGCTTCAGATCCCAGCCCGACAGGCCCGCCACTTCTTCGACCGCCTGTTCCAGCGCCACCTGCACCTCGGCCAGCGCCGGCACCGGCACCCAGGTAGGCAGGTCGGCATCCAGCACGTGGTCCTCGCGCACATAGCCATGCGCCAGCACGTAGTCGCCCAGGCGCTGTGAATCGCGCAGGCCGGCGCAGTGGCCCAGCATCAGCCAGGCATGCGGGCGCAGTACGGCGATATGGTCGGTAATCGTCTTGGCGTTGGACGGGCCCACGCCTATGTTCACCAGCGTGATGCCGGAATGGTCGCCGCGCACCAGGTGATACGCCGGCATCTGCGGCAGGCGGACAGCCTGGTCCTCGTCGCCCGGGCCGCTTTCGCCGCGGCGCGTGATGCGGTTGCCCGGCTCCACCAGCATGTCGTAGTCTTCGTTGCCGCTGGCCATCAACGCGCGGGCGCGGGCGCAGAATTCGTCCACGTAGAACTGGTAGTTGGTGAACAGCACGAAGTTCTGGAAGTGCGCCGGCGCGGTCGAGGTGTAGTGCTGCAGGCGGTGCAGCGAATAGTCCACGCGCTGGGCGGTGAACGGCGCCAGCGGCTTGGGCTCGCCCTCTTTGCCGCGCCAGGAGCCGTTGACGATGGCGTCGTCCGTTACCGCCAGGTCTGGCACGTCGAACAGGTCGCGCAAGGGCCGCTTGAGGGCTTCAAGGTGCTCGCCTTCGACATAGGCGCCCTCGGGGAAGGCGAAATGCAGCGGGATGGGCGAATCGGACTCGCCGACTTCCACCGCCACGCGGTGATTCTGCAGCAGCTGACCCACCTGCTCTATCAGATAGTCGCGGAACAGCGCGGGCTGGGTGATGGTGGTCTGGTAGACACCCGGCTCGGCCACGTGGCCATAGGACAGCCGCGTGTCGATCGGGTCATAGGTCTCCACCACGATGCGGATGGCCGGGTAGTAGGCGCGGGCGCGCTCGCGGCCGTTGGTCGAGCCTTTCAGCACTTCGCGGAAGGCGGCGCGCAGGAAAGCGGTGTTGCGCGCATAGATTTCGATCAGGCGCTCCACCGCCGCCACCGCATCCTGGAACGGTTCGAAGGGCAAGGCCTCTGGCCGGCTCATGGAAGACAAAGGGTGCACTGCGTTCATCATCGAGCTTTACTCCGCTTCTCATCTTATCTGTTTCAGCGGCCGCTGCCCGGCTTGCCGTGCCGTGGGGCCGATGGCGACGATTATGCACGAGCCAGCGCAAGATGAAGTGTCATATTCGGCCCCCGCGAACGGCGCGCGCCGGTAATGTCTGCCGACAAGAATGCTGCATTGCACTACAAATGTAATGAAACATTATTCCATTACAATCATGTGGCAATCCGGGATTCCGTGCCCGGGTGTTGCCCTCTTTCCGCCGGCTTGCCTGTCCAGGCAAAGCCATGCCGCCCACTCCGATTCTTGAAGTGACGTAATGACGCCGCCCACGCGAAAAGCCCGAACTGCCCAACTGCGCATACCCGTATTCCTGTCAGCGCCCATCATCGCCCTGACGCTCTCCTGGATCCCCGACGCCGCCCAGGCGTCCATCCGCCCCGAGCCGGCCCGCCCCTCGCTGACCGGCCTGCGCCTGGCGCAGGAACCCACCGTCCCCACCCTGCGCGACCGGGTCGTGCAAGCCGGCCTGGAAGCAATCGGCACCCCCTATAGCTGGGGCGGCGACGACGCCGATGGTTTCGATTGCAGCGGACTGGTCCTGCATGTCTTCCGCGAAATCGCCGGCCTGGAATTGCCGCGCACGGCCCGCGCCCAGCGCACCGCCGGCGAATCCGTCGCCAACAAGCAGGCGCTGCGCCCTGGCGACCTGGTGTTCTTCGCCACGCGCGGCCGCGGCGTGACCTCGCACGTCGGCATCTATATCGGCCAGAACAAGTTTGTCCACGCCCCGCGCCGCGGCACCAAGGTGCGTGTCGATGAAATGAAGAATCCGTACTGGACCAAGCGCTACGTCGGCGCGCGACGCTACCTGGATATGCAGCCGGGCCAGATGCTGGCCCAGGCCTCCGCGCCCTGACGAAAAAAAGGCGCGCTTGCAGCGCGCCACGGGGGCGGCACCACAGCCTGCCGCGGCCAGTCCTTGATGGACGCGCCGCCGCAGGCTGAGCGCGTTTCAGCCCCGGCCCACGAAGGGCATATTGGTCGCCATGATGGTCATGAACTGCACATTGGCTTCCAGCGGCAGGCGCGCCATGGCGGCAACCGCCTGCGCCACGTGCGCCACGTCCATGCGCGGCTCCACCTTGGTGCTGCCATCGGCCTGCAGGATGCCTGCCGCCATGCGCTCGGTCATGTCGGTGGCGGCGTTGCCGATGTCGATCTGGCCGCAAGCGATGTTGTAGGGCCGGCAATCCAGCGAAATCGACTTGGTCAAGCCGGTCACCGCATGCTTGGTGGCCGTGTAGGCAATGGAGAACGGGCGCGGTGCATGCGCCGAGATCGAACCGTTATTGATGATGCGGCCGCCGCGCGGGTTCTGCGCCTTCATCACGCGGATGGCGGCCTGCGCGCACAGGAACATGCCGGTCAGGTTGGTGTCGACCACCTCGCGCCAGACAGCGACGGGCAATTCCTCGATCGGCATCGCCGGCGCGCCGCGTCCGGCATTGTTGAACAGCACATCCAGCCGGCCGTATTCGCGCTGCGCCGCGTCGAAGAGTTCGCGCACGGCCTGCTCGTCCGACACATCCGTGGGCACCACCAGCGCCCGCACGCCGTCCTCGCCCGCCGCGGTGCGGGTCGCTTCCAGCGGTTCGCGGCGACGGCCGGCCAACACGACCCGATAACCTTGCGCCAGGAATTCCAGCGCCACTGCGCGGCCTATGCCGGTACCCGCGCCGGTGACCAGCGCCACGCGCGGGTGTTCGATGTCGTTCGCTTGCATCGGATTCTCCTTGTTATCGATCGGCGAAATGCTACCCGAATCATTCTGGCGATGCTGCAAGCGAAGGTTCCAGCCGTGACACTTACGCAGCCGTCACACGCAAGCAAAAATTACGCGGCAAGGCGGCCCGCCGGAAAGCTGGATACGAGGCTTTTTTCCGCCAGCGCACGCGCCTCGCGCCCGCCTGCGCACGCGGCTTGGCTCCACGCATTTTCCACGGCAGCCTGGAGCGCGACGCCTGCCACCGAATCGATAATCTCGTGTTGATCCGTCACAAGTCTTTATATAATTCCTGGAAATTAGCTTATTACCAAAAGTCCAATGACACCTATGGAGCAGCATCCATGACCCCACGGTCCCTGACTGGCGCACTCGTCCTGGGCGCGCTTTATGCCGCCTCGGCCGGGGCCCAAGGCGCGCCTGACGGCAAGCAGATCAGCACCCAGGGCGCGAATGGCGCGCCCGCCTGTATCACCTGCCACGGCGCTCGTGGCGAGGGCAATCCGGCCGCGGGCTTTCCGCAACTGGCCGGCATGGGCAACGCCTATCTGGAAGAACAGCTCGAAGCCATGGCCAACGGTTCGCGTGTCAGCCCCGTCATGGCCGCCACCGCCAAGGCGCTGGATCCGGCGCAGCGCAAGGCCGTGGCGCAGTATTACGCCTCGCTGCCTTCGGTGCTGGATACCGACAAGCTCGCCGCCACCGCCATGCATCCGGCCAAGCCGGCCGACACCGGCGCCTGGCTGGCCACCCGCGGCGCCTGGGACAAGAACGTGCCGGCCTGTAATCAGTGCCACGGACCGGGCGGCATCGGCGTTGGCGCGAATTTCCCCGCCCTGGCTGGCCAGCCCGCCGCCTACATCGCGGGCCAACTGCGCGCCTGGCAACAAGGCCAGCGTCCGCCGGGTCCGCTGGGCCTGATGCCGGCCGTGGCTACCCGCCTCTCCAGCGCCGAGATCGATGCCGTGTCCACCTACTACGCGGGCCTGCCCAAGGCCGCCGACCAGCTTGCCGCGCAAGCCCAGACCACCGCGGGAGCCCAGCAATGATGACCGCCATCCGCCTGCTGTCCGCGGCCGCCTGCCTGTTCGCGTCCACCGTCGTGTCGGCGGCCGACCCGCGTCCGCCCTTCACCCCGCCATCCGCGGCATCCATCCCGGACAACGATTTCGGTAAGGCCGTACGCGAAGGCGAACAGATCTTCCTGCATACACCACAAAAGGCCAGCAAGTTCGTCGGCAACGACCTGAACTGCGCCAGTTGCCACCTGGACGCTGGCCGCCGCGCCGATTCCGCGCCGATGTGGGCGGCTTATGTGCTGTACCCGGCGTATCGCGCCAAGAACGGCCACGTCAATACCCTGGCCGAGCGCCTGCAAGGCTGCTTCCGCTTCAGCATGAATGGCAAGGCGCCTGCCGCCGACGATCCCACGCTGACCGCCCTGCAGACCTATATGTTCTGGCTGGCCAGCAAGGCTCCCACCGGGGTAGTGCTGGAAGGCCAGGGTTACCGCAAATTGCCGCCGCCCGCCCGGAAGGCGGACTACGTGCGCGGCAGCGAGGTCTATGCGCAGTATTGCGCCGTCTGCCACGGCGCCGCGGGCCAGGGCCAGAAGAACGGCAAGCACTGGGTGTTCCCCGCGCTGTGGGGTGCGGACTCCTTCAACTGGGGCGCGGGCATGCACCAGATCGGCAATGCCGCCGGCTTCATCAAGGCCAATATGCCGCTCGGGCAGGCCGGCATGCTGAGCGACCAGGAAGCCTGGGATGTTGCCTACTTCATGAACGCGCATGAACGTCCGCAGGACCCGCGCTACACCGAGTCGGTCGCCGCGACCCGCGCCAAGTACCACGACTCCGACGACTCGCTGTACGGCATCGAGGTCAACGGCCACCTGCTGGGCAGCGACTCCCCGGCGCCCGGCGGCAAGCTGACCCAGGCCGCCGCCCGCGCTGGAGGCTGAGTCCGGCGTCCGCAGATCACGCGGCCGGGCTGCGGGTTTCCCCCCTGCCCGGCCGTGCGATTTGTTATTCTTCGTGTCTCAGCATCACACGCCTGCCACATTCATGTCCGCCAATCCCGGAAACGTCTTCATGGTCGTCGCGCCCAGCGGCGCCGGCAAGTCCAGCCTGGTCAAGGCCTTGCTCCAGCAAGACCCCTCCATCCTGCTCTCCATTTCCTGCACCACCCGCGCGCCCCGCCCCGGCGAAGAAGACGGCCGCGAATACCGCTTCGTGTCTCCGGAAGAATTCAAGCTCCTGCGCGAAGGCAACAACCTGCTGGAATGGGCGGAAGTGCATGGCAATTTCTATGGCACACCGCGGGACCGCATCGACGAAGCGACCCGCGCCGGCCGCGACGTACTGCTGGAAATCGATTGGCAAGGCGCCCGCCAGGTTAAGCAGCGCTTCCCCGGCGCGATCGGCGTGTTCGTGCTGCCGCCGTCCATCGATGAACTCGAAAGCCGGCTCAAGGCGCGCGGCCAGGACGCGCCCCAGGTGATCGCGCGCCGCCTGATGGCTGCGGGCGGCGAAATCGCCCACGCGCCTGAATGCGAATATGTTATTATTAATCAAGAATTTAGCGTGGCCTTGTCGGAACTGACTCAAATAGTTAGCGCCGCGCGGCTGCGCTTTTCGTCTCAGGCCGCCCGTCACAGCCAGTTGTTCTCGCAACTGGGCATCCCGGCCGAGCACTGAGTCGAACGCATTCTCCCTATCCTCCATCAGCACCAGGTGTCCTAATGGCTCGCATTACCGTCGAAGACTGTCTGAATCAAATCCCCAATCGTTTCAAGCTCACGCTGGCCGCCACCTACCGCGCCCGCGAGTTGGCGCAAGGCCATGCCCCGCGCCTGGACAGCAAAGACAAGCCCACGGTCACTGCCCTGCGCGAAATCGCGGGCGGCCTCACCGGCGTGGAAATGCTGCGTAAAGTACCCACCTGATAATTTCCGGGGGCGGCAAGCATGGCTTTTCCCGGGCTGAAGTACGCTTCATCAGGTCTGCTTGCCGCGCTACGTGCCGGCTCCCGTCTCGGGCGCCGCACGGGCAAGAAAGACAAGACTCTCCCCACGCCACCGTCCGTCGCCGCGCAAGAAGCGGCGGACGCGACCGCCTCGCCGGTCGCATCGCTGGCGCCGCTGACCGAAATCATCGGCAGCTATCTCGACAAGAAAGACGTAGAGCGCGTGCGCGAGGCCTATCGCTTCGCGGACCAGGCGCACCTGGGCCAGTTCCGCGCCAGCGGCTCGCCCTACATCTCTCATCCCATCGCCGTCACCGAAATCTGCGCAGGCTGGAAGCTCGACGTCAACGCGTTGTCCGCCGCCCTGCTGCACGACGTGATGGAAGACCAGGGCATCGCCAAGCACGAACTGGCCGAGAAATTCGGCCCTGAAGTCGCCGAACTGGTCGATGGCCTGTCCAAGCTGGACCGCCTGGACTTCGCCACCAAGGCCGAACAGCAGGCCGAAAGCTTCCGCAAGATGCTGCTGGCGATGGCGCGCGACGTGCGCGTCATCCTCATCAAGCTGGCCGACCGCCTGCACAATATGCGCACGCTGGACGCGGTCAATCCGGAAAAGCGCCGCCGCATCGCGCGCGAAACCCTGGACATCTACGCGCCCATCGCACACCGCCTGGGCCTGAACCTGCTGTTCCGCGAACTGCAGGACCTGTGCTTCGCGGCCATGTACCCGAACCGCTACCAGGTGCTGTACAAGGCCGTGCTGGCCGCGCGCGGCAACCGCCGCGAAGTCATCACCAAGATCGCCGATTCAGTGCGGGCTTCGCTGCCCGCCGCCGGCATCGAAGCCGAGGTCACCGGCCGCGAAAAGACGCTCTACGGCATCTACCGCAAGATGGTCGACCAGAAGAAGTCTTTTTCCGACGTCCTGGACATCTACGGTTTTCGCGTCATCGTGCACACCTTGCCCGAATGCTACCTGGCCCTGGGCACGCTGCATCAGCTCTACCGGCCCGTGCCAGGCAAGTTCAAGGACTACATCGCCATTCCCAAGGTGAACGGCTACCAGTCCCTCCATACGACCCTGGTCGGCCCCTACGGCACGCCCGTGGAGTTCCAGTTCCGCACACGCGACATGCATCATGTGGCGGAAGAAGGCGTGGCCTCGCACTGGCTGTACAAGGGCGCGGACCTGACCCTGAACGACCTGCAGAAGCGCACCCACCAGTGGCTGCAGTCACTGCTGGACATCCAGAGCCAGACCGGCGACTCCGGCGAATTCCTGGAGCACGTCAAGGTCGACCTCTTCCCCGACGCGGTCTACGTGTTCACGCCGCGCGGCAAGATCATTTCTCTGCCTCGCGGCGCCACGCCGGTGGACTTCGCCTACGCGATCCACACCGACATCGGCAACCAGGCGGTGGCCGCCAAGGTAAACGGCGAATTCGTACCGTTGCGCACGGAGCTGAATAGCGGCGACACGGTGGAAATCGTCACCTCGCCCGCCTCCCGTCCCAACGCGCAGTGGCTCAACTACGTGCGCACCGGGCGGGCGCGTTCCGAAATCCGCCATTACCTGCGCACGGTCAAGTACGAAGAATCGGTGGCCTTTGGCGAGCGCCTGCTGGGCCAGGCGCTGCAGGAACTGCACATGCCGTTGCCCGCCACCGACGACCCGGCCTGGCAGAAGCTGGCGCGCAGCACCGGCGCCAGCTCGCGCGAGGAAATCCTGGCCGACATCGGCCTGGGCAAGCGCCTGGCTGCCGTGGTGGCGCGCCGTTTCGCGCCCGAGCACCAACTGGTGGCGACCACGGCCGCGGCGGTGGACGAACTGACCTCGGCGCGCAGCGCCCCCATCCTGATCCAGGGTAATGAAGGCCAGGCCGTACAGTTGGCGCCTTGCTGCGGCCCCCTGCCTGGCGACCCCATCATCGCCGGCATGCGCATGGGACACGGGCTGGTGGTGCATACCGCCGACTGCCCGGTGGCGACGCGCCAGCGCCTGCGCGAGCCGGAACGCTGGATCAATGTCGCCTGGGACGCCCACACCGCCAAGCACCTGGCCACGCGCCTGGACATCGTCACGCGTAACGAGCGCGGCGTGCTGGGACGGCTGGCCGCGGAAGTCACGGCGGCCGATGCCAACATCGTGCACGTCACCATGCACGACGACGCGGTCGCCACGGTGTCGTTGCATCTTACGATCCAGGTCGACAGCCGCAAGCACCTGGCGCAGGTCATCCGCGCCATCCGCCATGTGCCGCAGGTGCAGAAGATCGTGCGCGTGAAGGGCTGAAACGCAAAGCCGGCGTGCAGGGCTGAACCCAGCCCTGCACGCTGCGCTCAAGTCACGTGCTGCAGGAAATCCTTGAGCCGCTGGCTGGGCGGATTGCTCAGCAACTCGCCGGGCGGCCCGTCATGGGCGATCTTGCCGGCGTCTATGAAGATCAGCCGGCTGCCCACCTTGCGCGCGAACTCCATCTCATGCGTGACCACCACCATGGTCATGCCCTCCTCGGCCAGGTCGCGCATCACCTTGAGGACCTCGTGGCGCAGCTCCGGGTCCAGCGCCGACGTGGGCTCATCGAACAGCATCAGCTTGGGCTTGATGGCCAGCGCCCGCGCGATCGCCACGCGCTGCTGCTGGCCGCCGGACAGCTCCGACGGATAGTGGTTCATGCGCTCGGCCAGGCCGACCTTGGTCAGCAAGCTCTCGGCCAACTCGCGCGCTTCCGCGCGGCTCTGCCCGCGCGTATGCACCGGGCCGAACATGACGTTTTCCAGCGCGGTCATCTGCGGGAACAGGTTGAACTGCTGGAACACCATGCCCGCTTCACGCCGGATCTCGCGCACCTGCGCCGCCCCGCCGTTCACGCTCAGGCCATCGACCAGCAAGTCGCCGCCATTGATGGTTTCAAGCACGTTGATGCAGCGCAGGAAGGTGGACTTGCCGGAGCCCGACGGCCCGACCACCACCACGACTTCGCCCGCGTCGATGTTCAGCGAGATGCCGTCAAGCACCATGGACTCGCCGAAGTTCTTGGTGACGTTGTGGAATTCGACCATGCTCATAGTATGCGCATCCTTCTTTCAACCAGATGCAGGGCCAGCGCCATGAGGCCGGTCAGGATCAGGTAAACGATCGCCACCGCCGACCAGATCTCGACGGCGCGGAAATTGCTGGCCATGATTTCCTGCCCCTGGCGGGTCAGCTCGGCCACGCCGATCACGATGAAGAGCGACGAATCCTTGAGGCTGATGATGCACTGGTTGCCCAGCGGCGGAATCATGCGGCGAAACGCCACCGGCCCGATGATGTGAAAGAGGATCTTGTGGAACGGCAACCCCATGGCCTGGCCGGCTTCCTTCAGGCCCTTGTGCACCGACAGCAGCGCGCCGCGCACGATTTCAGAGATATAGGCCCCGGAATTGATGACGAGCGTGACGATCGCGGCCCATTCCGCATCCACCCGAATGTTCGCCAGCAGGGGCAAGGCGAAATAGATGAACATCACCTGCACCACGATGGGCGTGCCGCGGATGACGGCGACGTAGACCTGCGCGATGGCCGACAGCACGGGATGCCCGTAAGCCCGCGTCACGCCAGACAGCGCGCCCAGCAGGAAGCCGCCGAACAGGCCCCAGAACGTGATCTTGATGGTCATCAGCGTACCCTCGAGCAGATTGGGTAGCGCGTCCTTGATTACAGTCCAGTCAAACTCCACGATATTCCCCCTATGGCGCAGCGCCGCGGCATGGCACGGCGGAAGCGGC
>NZ_DATCUY010000563.1:0-3033 GCF_036567245.1 Achromobacter sp.
ATCGTGGCGGGCGCCGCGCTGGCGGGCTACCTGCCCAGCCTGCCGCGCCTGCCGGCCGTGCCCATTATCGATTCGTACCGCGCCGCCCTGGCCCAGGCGCTGGCGCTGGCGTCCCTGGAGCGCGCGCAGCGCCTGTCGCTCATCCGCCCGGGCGCGCATTCCTAGTCTCTTTGCCTTACCCACCGCGCCGGGCACGACCCCGGCGAGTTCAGACCGATACACAAGGGAGAGTTGCAGCCATGAAGACTTTGCTCAAGTGGACCGCGGGCGCCATGATCGCGCTGTCGGCCATGACGGGGGCCAGCGCCGCCAACACGCTGAAGTGGGGCGCGGCCCGGGACCTGGATTCGCTGGATCCGTATTCCTACGGCAGCACCTTCAACCTGGCGTTCCTGAACCATGTGTATGAAGCGCTGATCCGTTATGACGACAAGTTCAACATCACGCCCGCGTTGGCGGAATCGTGGGAGACCCCGTCGCCCACGGTGCTGCGCTTTCATCTGCGCAAGGGCGTGAAGTTCCATAACGGCGCGCCGTTCTCGGCGGACGACGTGGTGGCGTCGATGACCCGGGTCTCGGACGAAGCCTCGCCCTTGAAGGGCAACCTGCCGGCCTTCAAGGCGGTACGCAAGGTGGACGACTACACGGTCGACATCGAAATGACGCATCCGTATCCGCTGATGCTCAATGATCTGACCAACATCTTCATCTTCAACCGCCAATGGTTGGTGGACAACAACAGCCTGAAGCCCACCGACGCCGCCAAGAAGATCGAAGGCTACGCCACCCACAACGCCAACGGCACGGGTCCCTTCAAGGTGGAGTCGTACCGCCCGGACACGCGCACCGTGCTGGTGGTCAACCCAGGCTGGTGGGACAAGCCGCGCCACAATCTGGATCGCATCGAATTCACGCCGATCGCCTCCGCGCCCACCCGGGTGGCGGCGCTGCTGTCGGGTGACATCAACTTCACCGAGAACGCGCCGCTGCAGGATCTGGACCGCTTGCGTGCGGCGTCCAACGTCAAGGTGCTGGCTTCGACCGAGCTGCGCACCCTGTACTTCGGCTTCAACCTGGGCGACAAGCTGGTCGGCTCCAACGTCACCGACAAGAATCCGCTGAAGGACCTGAAAGTGCGCCAGGCGCTGTACATGGCGCTGTCGCCGGATCTGATCCAGAAGCGCGTGATGCGCGGCCTGTCGCGCACCACCGGCGCGCTGGTGGCGCCGTCCATCCCGGGCTACGAGCCCAAGCAGGAAGAGCGTCTGCCGTTCGACGCCGCACGCGCCAAGAAGCTGTTGGCCGAGGCCGGCTATCCGGACGGATTCACGGTGTCGCTGCTGTGCTCGAACGACATGTTCGTCAATGAGGAGGAGATCTGCCAGGCCGCCGCCTCCATGTGGGCGCGCATCGGCGTGAAGGCCTCGCTGGCCAGCGGCCCGCGCTCCTTGCAGAACCCCAAGCGCTCGCGCGGCGAGTTCGACATCACCATCCACGGCTGGGCCAACGAGCCGCAGATCGACGCGCTGTCCATCCTGCTGCAGGTGATGCACAGCCGCAGCGGCCCGGCCGGCGTCTTCAACTGGGGCCAGTGGGGCGATCCGGCGCTGGACGCCAGGATCGACGCGGCGGCGGCCGAAATGGACCGCCCCAAGCGGGTACAGATGATGGCCGACGTGCTGCAGACGCTGCATGACGACGTGCGCTTCCTGCCGCTGCACCAGCAGCCGATGGCCTGGGCCGTGGGCAAGAACGTGGGCGAGGTGCTGCAGATGCCGGACAACAAGGCGCGCCTGTGGACCGTGCGCATGCAGTGAGGCCGCGGACCGCCGTCCGCCGGCGGTCCTGGGAATGACAGAGGTCTGAAGGGGAGCCGCATATGCTGGCGTTCATAGTAAGAAGGGTCTTCAACGCGGTCGGCGTCATGCTGGCGGTGGCGCTGCTGGCCTTCGTGATTTTCCGGTTCGTCGGCGACCCCGTCGACATGATGCTCAACGAGCAGGCCTCGCAGACGCAGCGCGACGAATTGCGCGAACGCCTGGGCCTGAATGCTTCGGTGGGCATGCAGTTCGTGCACTTCGTCACTAACGCGGCGCAGGGCGAGTTCGGCATTTCCTACCGCAACCAGCAGGACGTGTTCGCGCTGGTGGCCGAGCGCTTTCCGGCCACGTTCGAGCTGGTCCTGATGGCGACCTTGCTGTCGCTGGTCATCGGCGTGCCGCTGGGCGTGCTGACCGCGATCTACCGCAAGTCGCGCCTGGCGCAGGCTCTACAGTTCGTTTCCATCCTGGGCATCTCGCTGCCCAGCTTCGTGGTGGGGATCATGCTGATCCTGATCTTCTCGGTGCAGCTGGGCTGGCTGCCGGGCTTTGGCCGCGGCGACACGGTGAAGATAGGCTGGTGGTCCACCGGGCTGCTTACCCCCTCGGGCCGCGCGGCACTGGTGCTGCCGTCCATCACGCTGGCGCTGTTCCAGATCACGCTGATCATGAGGCTGGTGCGGGCGGAGATGCTGGAAACGCTGCGAACCGAATTCATCAAGTTCGCCCGCGCCCGCGGCCTGCCCGACCGCGTGGTGCACTTCCGGCTGGCGCTGCGCAATTGCCTGATGCCCGTCATCACCGTGACCGGCATGCAGATCGGCAACCTGATCGCCTTCGCGCTGATCACGGAAACCGTGTTCCAGTGGCCGGGCATGGGCTTGCTGTTCATTCAATCGGTCATGTTCGTGGACATTCCGGTCATGGCCGCCTACCTGGTGATCGTGTCCTTCATCTTCGTGGCGCTGAACACGCTGGTGGACATGATGTACGGCGTGGTCGATCCGCGCCTGCGCAGCCAGCACGTCAAGGGAGGCGCCAATGCTCACTAAACCTTTCGCCGGCTCTGGCCAGGGGCGGCTCGCCCGATTTCTGCGGAGCGATCTGTGGTGGAGCCTGCGGCAGGACTACGTGGCCATGGGGGCGGGCATTGTGCTGCTGGCGGTGGTGGTGCTGGCGGTGTTCGCGCCCTGGATCGCGCCGCAGAACCCCT
>NZ_DATCUY010000564.1:0-3098 GCF_036567245.1 Achromobacter sp.
CCTGGCCTTGAACCCCAACGGCAAGGTGCCGACGCTGACCGTGGACGGTGCGCCGCTGTTCGAAGCCTTGGCCATCCACCTGTGGCTGGGTGAGCGTTGGGGCGTCGAGCAGGGCTTGTGGCCCGCAGCCGGCACTCCGCAACGGCTGGCCGCCATGTCTTGGTGCACGTGGGCCTACGTGACGTATGGCGCGGTGATCTCGCGCCTGCATGTCGTCGCCCACGGCGACGAGCAAAGCCGCGATACCCGCCAGGCCGAGCGGGCCATCGCCGACCTGGATTCGCTGTTGGGGCTGCTGGATGCGCATCTGACGCGCCAGCCGTGGATGGTGGGCGACAAGTATTCGCTGGCTGACCTGGTGGTGGCGTCGGTGGTCGGCTACACCGCCTTTTTGGGCGCGCCGGTGGCCGCCCATCCGAAGGTGCAGGCATGGCTGAGCACGGTCAAGGCCAGGCCGGCGATGCAAGGCGAGGTCTGAAGTCCAGCAAAAAGGGCGTCCGTTGGGCGGCCTTTTGCATTGGCGGGGTAGCTTCACCAGATAGTCTGAACGTGCGGATAGTCCCGGATCTTCAAGTCGGCAGTGACGAGGGGCGCAGACAAGTGGCGCGCCGTAGCCACTATGAATCGGTCGGCGGGGTCTTTATGAAACTCGCCAGGAAGCTCAACCGACTGGACCGAAATCCGCACATCCACCGGCACGAAGCGCACAGCCGGAACCTGGACAACGGTATCCAGCCAAGCCGCCGCGTCCATGGTCAAAGCAAGGCGGCCAGCTTTGACCAGCATTGCCACTTCCCACGCTGTGATAGCCGAGATCAAGATCTCGCCGTCCTGGCCCTCTGCCTCGATTGCCTCCCGTGCAGCACGACTGAGCTGAGAGTTGCCCGAAACCCACCAGACCAGGGCATGGGTGTCCAGCACGATCATTGAGCGGCCTCCCACGAGTCCTCGCCAATCGGCGACAGCGGATCATCAAACCGCACGACGGACCCGCGCAGCACCGCCAGCGGATCCCGATCCATCGCCCGGTAGGGGCGAATTTCCAACGCGGGCTTGCCGTGATCGGTCACGACGATGGGTTCCCCCGTTGCTTCCACTTGCCGAAAAAACTCCAACGCCTTCGCCTTGAATTCGGTCTTTGATACGTGTTGGTGACTATGCATGATGCGCCCTCCAGGCGGTCATTTCGTATAGTCATTTTATCAGAAAAGACCATTTTATATAGTCATTTTTAGAATTATCCGAACGCCCGTCCGCTCTTGCACTCATCGAGGCCACCGCCGAGTGCCCCGGCGGGCATGCTCTTTATTCCTTCATTTCTCCAATTGGGTGTTCCGCAGCCATTACGACCAGAAGAGACTGGGTGCGCATGATTTCAGGTATCCAGCCCTTCCCTTCCAGCAATTGCTCATGTCCAAGCCGATTACTTCGCCCATCAGCCACAAAGCGGCAACGACGCTCAGCGAGTACGAGAACCTCTTGAACTCGCGGTGGCGCCCTTTGTATGGAAATCGCCCAATCGCGGAGATCTCCTATGAAGAGCTCGCGTTGGACGTAGCTGACTTTCCGCGCATGGCGGCCAAGACGTTCAACAACGTCATGACGCCAGCTCGGCAAGGTTGGGCTTTGGCGTTCAAGATGAGAAAAGTTCCGGAGAACATCACGCTGGAGATTGAAAGCCGTAAAGGCCAAGATCCAGAGCCAGATCCGCTGCTCATGTCAGAAGTGCTCCAAGTCGTCCAATACATCGGCGAACACTTCAATGCGACCTGGCGCAACTATTTCGAAGTCGCGCTCTTTACCGGTGTGAGGCCGTCAGCGCAGATCGCTCTTCAGTGACCTAGCGTGGATCTTTCCAGGGAGCAAATCCGAATCGACCGGGCACGAGTGAGGCGCCACAACAAGGCCGCCAAGACGTACAAGTCGCGCGACGTGGACCTACAGGGGCCAGCGCTGGAAGATATCAGACGCCAGAGGCAACTCACGTTTGAGCCTGGGGGCCATGTCTTCCTGAATCCTGAAACAGGAAAGCCTTTCGTCGATACGGCGGATGCGGTCCGAAAGGTGTTGCGCCCTACACTTGCCGCGCTGGGAATCCGGGAGGCAGCGCTATATGCGGAGCATTTGCCCCCACCAGAGGCCTAAAAGGACTCTGACGAACTCGCGTAGATTTGCGCGCTTTGGGCCCAAAGCGGGCCCAAAAGCGGGCCCAAAAACGGGCCCAAAAAACGTAAGTCCTTGATTCTGTGGCGCGCCCGACAGGAATCGAACCTGTATCAAGAGCTTCGGAAACTCTCATTCTATCCATTGAACTACGGGCGCAGCGCAAGGAGGCGACATTGTACCTAGTTTTCGCTAGCGCGCATGAAGTGGATCAAATCAGCTGTCAATCTCATCGAAAACCCCGCCACAGTCATTGGACGAGCGTCCCTGACACCGTTATATAATCCAGCGTTTGCTTGCAGGCGGATGCGTCACGGGTTCGCCAATTTGTGCAGTTACTGATTTTCTGTTGCCGCCGCCAGGCGCCCCACCCGTTAGCAGGATTTGGTCATGAGCAACGAGCAGGAACACATAGAAGAGCACTCCTCCCCCATCAAGACCCCCAAGCAACTGGTCGTCACGATCGTTCTATCTTTCGTGATTCCAATCGCCATCATCATCCTCCTGGTGAATATGGTGGTCACCGGCACCAAGGTCGGCGCCGGTTCCGATACGCTCACCGAAGAAGCCGTCACCAAACGGATCGCGCCGGTTGCGGGGTTCGCGCTGGTCGACGCCAACGCCCCCAAGGTCTTCAAGACGGGCGAGCAGGTTTTTGCCGCGGTCTGTACAGCCTGTCACACCGCCGGTATCGCCGGCGCGCCCAAGATGGGCGACAACGCAGCCTGGGCGCCGTTCATCAAGTCCGGCTACGACACCATGCTGAACGTGGCCCTGCACGGCAAGGGCGGCATGCCCGCCAAGGGCGGCAACCCCACGCTGTCCGACTATGAGGTCGCGCGCGCCGTGGTCTACATGGCGAACAAGTCCGGCGCCTCGCTGCCCGAACCGGCCGCTCCCGCCGAGGACGGCGCGAAGAAGGAAGCGGCTGCGGC
>NZ_DATCUY010000565.1:0-3033 GCF_036567245.1 Achromobacter sp.
CAGCACGCCCGCGATGGCGCTCTGCGCGACGACCGGATCGCTGGCGCCTTGCGAGGTGGTGACCGCCACGCCGCGCGCGTGCAGGCTCAGGTAGATCTCGCGGTCGGCGCCGGCCGAATGCACGTGCACCCAGCGCAGCGCCGGCGCCTGGCGCATGGCTTCGTAATACAGCGCGGTGGATGGCTGGATTTCGAACTTGGTCGAATGGCCCGTGATGTCGCGCGAGACGAAGGCGGCCTCGGCCGTCGTGGGCTGGCCCGCCACGGGGTGGACCAGCGCATAGCGTCCCGCAGCCGGGCTGCGGTCCAGCGCCAGGCGCAGCGGCGGGGCTTCGGCCGGCGAGCACAGGATGCGGATGTCGGAACCTTGCGTCATGGCGGCGGGTTCAATGGGCTTCGGGAGCGAACTTGCGCACCAGCACCGCCCACTTGTCGTGTTCGCGCTTGATGAAGGCGCCGAATTGCGCGGGCGTGCCGCCGACCGGCTCGGCGCCTTCGCGCAGCATTTGTTCGTTGAGCGCTGGCAACGCGGCGTTGACCTCGCGGTTGACGACCTCCACGACCTGCTGCGGCGTGCCCTTGGGCGCAAAGAAGCCGAACCAGGAGCCCGCGTCAAAGCCCGGGTAGCCGGATTCCGCAATGGTGGGCAGTTCCGGCAGGGTAGCGGAGCGCTGCGAGGTGCTGACCGCCAGCGCGCGCAGCTTGCCGGAACGGATATGCCCGATGACGGATGGAATGGTGGCGAACATGAAGTCGATGCGCCCGGCCAGCAGGTCGTTGACCGCGTCCGCGCCCTTGTAGGGCACGTGCGTGGCGTTGACCCCCAGCTCGTCCATCAGCATGTAGCTCGACAGGTGCGAGGAGGTGCCCACGCCCGTCGAACTGTAGTTGAGCTGGCGCGCGCTCTTGACGTACTTCAGGAAGCCCTGGATGTCCTTGGCGGGGGAAGACGGCGGCACCACCAGCACATTGGGCACGGTGGCGATCTGCACCATGGGGATCAGATCGGTCAGGGGACTGTAGGGCAGTTTGTTGAGCGAGGGATTGACGGCGATCGGGCCCACGGAGTTGACGATCAGCGTGTGGCCGTCGGCCGGAGCGCGCACGACGAATTCCGTGCCGATGTTGCCGCCCGCGCCCGGCTTGTTCTCGACCACGAAGGGCTGGCCCAGCTTCTGCGTCAGGGTGTTGGTGACGCTGCGCGTGAGGGTGTCGGTGGTGCCGCCGGGCGAGAACGCCACGATGACCTTCACCGGCCGGTCGGGATAATCCGCGGCCGCGGCTGGCGCCAGCGTACAGGCGCCAGCCAGCGCTGCGGAAGCGAGCAGGGCTCGTGCAGTGTTCATGATGTCTCCTCGCGTGGGCATAGTGGTGTTTTCGATGGCGCCGTGCCGCCACGCCGGCCGGCGCCTGCAAACTCGAAAAACTCAGTCGCGGTAGCCGGGGTCCAGCCGGTCCAGCTTGCGCAGCAGGGCGGGCCACTCCATCACGCCGTAAGGGCGGCGCGTGCCGGGCTGATAGTTGTTCCAGGTCTCGTGCAGCACGGACGCTGCCACGGGCTGCAGCCGCGCGCCCGTTGCCATCGCCGCCAGTTGGGAGCGGCAGGCCAGTTCCAGGCGGTGCATCCAGTTGAAGGCCTCGCCCACGGTGCGGCCCACGGTGAGGGCGCCGTGGTTGCGCAGGATGAGCGCCTCGCCCTGGCCCAGGTCTGTCAGCAGCGACGCTTGTTCCTCGACGCCGAGCACCACGCCCTGGTAATCGTGGTAACCGATCTTCAGGAAGCGCATGGCGGTCTGGGTCAGGGGCAGCAGCCCGCATTCCAGCGAGGACACGGCCATCGACGCCCAACTGTGGGTGTGGATCACGCAGTCCACCTCGTGGCGGTGCGCATGCACCGCGCTGTGGATCACATAGCCGGCCTTGTTGATGCCGTAGCCCAGTTCGCCGAAGTCGGGCCGCGCCAGGATGGTGCCGTCCAGGTCCACCTTGATCAGGCTGGATGCCGTGATCTCCTCGTACATCATGCCGTAGGGGTTGATCAGAAAGGCGTTGTCTTCGCCCGGCACGCGCGCCGAAATGTGGTTGGCCATCATGTCGGCCATGCCGTAGATCTCGACCAGGCGGTAGCAGGCCGCCAGATCGACACGGGCGTTCCATTCCGCCTCGGTGCAATGCGGACGCATCGAGGCAATGCGCAGGCGTCCCCCGGCTTGGGTGTCAGTGGTCATCGGAATTCGTGAAGCTCCATCGCCGCCGCACCATGCCACGGCATCCATGCCTGGCAATTTATCTGCGGGATGGGGCAGGGCCTAGCCACGGCCCAGGCATGGGGGCATCACGAATCGAGAAGGGTTGCTCCCGGCCAGCCGCCGTTGCGCACCAGCGCGCGCATCACGTCCAGCAGCACGACGCGCGCGGCCAATGCCGCTGGCGACAGTTCCTCGTCATTGATGCAATAGACCAGGTTGCGGCGGAACAGGAAGGGATCGTCGATGGGATGCATGCTCAGCAGCCCGGACTCCACGCGGGCCACGGCCGCGCCGGGCTGGATGGTGGCCAGCGCATTGGCCTGCACCAGATCCATCAGCGTGGTCAGGCCGTCGACCTCGACGCCGATCCAGGGCTCCACGCCGGCCCGTTCGAAGGCGGCTTCGACCCAGGCCCGCAGGCCGTGGGCCTTGCTGGTCACCGCCTGCGGCAGGCTGCCCAGCTGCGCCATGGTGATGGGTTCGCCGTCGGGCAGCGCGACCATGCCGCGCCGGGCCAGCAGGAACAGCCGCTCGTCCAGCACCGGGATGGCGCTGCGGCCCTGGCTGCTGTCGTTCTGGAACAGCACGGCCAGATCGAGCCGCCGCCCCGTGAGCAGCTCGCCCAGGTTGCCCGACAAGCCCTCGACCAGATGCAGGCGCACGTTTGGATAGCGTTCGGCCATGGCTGCGTAGAACGGCCTGGCCAGCACCGATGCGGTGGTGGGCGCGAAGCCGACGCTGACCATGCCGGCCAGCCGCGCCTCGCGTGCGGCGGCGATCGCATT
>NZ_DATCUY010000566.1:0-16419 GCF_036567245.1 Achromobacter sp.
GCCGCCAAACCATTGCCGGCCTATGCGGCGTGGAAGCAGCCCGACGCGATGATCGTGCACAGCGCCAACACCATAGAAACGCGCCGCGAGGCATTCGGCAGCGGAGTGGTGACGCCTTTGCGCCAGCTCTATGTGCGCAACAACCTGCCGCCGCCGGACGAGGCGATCGTGGCCGACCGGGACGCGTGGACCATCGAGATCGCGGGAGTGGCCAGGCCCATGTCCCTGAACGTGGGGCAACTGAAGACCATGGGCCTGCAGACGCTGGCGATGGTCCTGCAGTGCTCGGGCAACGGCCGCGGCTATTTCCCGAACAAGCCCAGCGGCACGCCTTGGCAGGTCGGCGCGGCCGGCTGCGTGATCTGGAGCGGCGTGCCGGTAAGCGTGTTGGTCGAGCATTGCGGCGGATTGGCGGCGGCAGCCGTCTACATGACCGGGACTGGCGGCGAGAAGCTGCCGGACGGCCTGGACCCGAACATGGTCATGGTCGAGCGTTCGGTGCCCAAGGAAGCGATGCGGGATGCGCTCCTGGCGTGGGAACTGAACGGCGAGCCGATTCCGCTGGCCCATGGCGGCCCCTTGCGCCTGATCGTGCCGGGCTACACGGGCGTGAACAGCGTCAAATACATCAAGCGGCTGGCCTTCACTGAAAAGGAAAGCCCGGCCGCGATCCAGCAGACCGGCTACCGCCTGGCGCCGCCGGGCCAGAAGGGCGATCCCAGCCAGCCCTCGGTGTGGGCCATGGGCGTGAAGTCGTGGATCAATACGCCCAATCCGGCCGCTTCCACCCTGAAGGCCGGGCGCGTGGTGGTGCAGGGGGTAGCGTTTGGCGGCACCAACGGCATCAAGCAGGTCGAGGTTTCGACCGACGGCGGCAAGAACTGGCATAAAGCGGAACTGGTCGGCCCGGACCTCGGGCGCTATGCCTGGCGCCAGTTCGCGCTGCCGGTGGAATTGGCGGCCGGCGAACACGTGCTGGTCAGCCGGGCGACCGATACCGACGGCCGGGTGCAGGACGAAGAACGTCCGCAGAATTCCGGCGGCTACATCAACAACGGCTGGCGCGATCACGCCGTGGCCGTGACGGTCAAGGCATGACGGCGAAAGCCCTGGCATTGCCCTGGAAGCTCGCGTTTTGCTCAGCAGTGTTGGGCGCCAGCCTGCATGGCGGCGCGCGGGCGGCCGAACCTGACATGGAAGCGGGCCGCGCCTTGTTCGTCGGCGCGGCGCCAGCCTGTGCGCTTTGCCATACCTTGATTGACGCGCAATCCAGCGGGGCCATCGGCCCCAAGCTCGATGAGATCAAGCCCGATGCCGCGCGCGTGGAGACGGCCATCCGCAACGGCATTGGCCAGATGCCGGCCTATACGACCCTGTCGGACAAGGAGATCGAGACGTTGGCGGCATACGTGGCCAAGGCTAGCGGCGCGCAGCAGTGAGCGGGTCCGTCGTCAGGCCTAGAAATCGACCGAGGCCGACAGCATCACCGACCGCGGCGATCCCAGGCGCAGATACCCTTCGGACGCCGACGACCAGTAGTCCTTGCCGAACACGTTGTTGACGGTCGCCCGCAGGGTGACGGGGTGGTCGAATGCGCGGGTGGCATAGCGCATGCCCAGGTCCCACCGGGTCCAGCCCGGAATGCGGCGGCTGTTCTCCAGGTTCTGGTACTGCCAGCTGGTCGACAGGGCGCGCGCGCTCAAGGTAAGTCCGGGCGCGAACGAGGGATCCCATTCCATGCCGATATTGGCCATCCAGCGCGGCACGCCGACGGCGCTGTTGCCATCGGTTTCCGGCTTGGCGCTGCGGATCATCGTGGGCTGGATGTAGGTGATGCCGCCCAACAGGCGCACGCCGCGCGCCAGTTCGCCGTAGGCATTGAACTCCACGCCGCGGTTGCGCTGTTCGCCGCTCATGTCGTAGCGGGTCACGCCGTCACTGACGGTCGTCAAGCCGGAGGGCTGCTTGATCTGGAACAGGCCGAGCGTGGTGGTGACCGTGCCGAAATCAACCTTTACCCCGGCTTCGATCTGCTTGGTCTTGATGGGCGCGAATATCTCGCCCGCGTTCGAGGTGCCGGCCGGTGCAATGGGGCCCGCGCTCAGGCCTTCTATATAGTTGGCGTACAGCGAGACATCGGTCCAAGGCTTGACCACCAGGCCGAAGGCCGGCGTGACGGCTGATTTGTCATAGCTGGAAGTCACCTGGCCGGTGGTGTAGCTGTAGTTCGTCGCCTTCACCGTCTGGTAGCGCAAGCCGGCGGTGAATTGGACCCGGCCATCGGCAAAGGAAAGGGTGTCCGCCAGCGCGACGGTCGGGAGCTTCAGCAGGGAAGTGCGCGGCGGCGAACTCGACAGTCCATCGATCGACGGCTTGGGGATCTCCGCCGGATCGTACAGGTTGGATGGCGACATGCCGAAGATGTAGTAGTCGTAATAGCCGGCGCGTTGCTCGAAGGTGGAATAGCTCAGGCTGACTTCGTGCTTGACCGGGCCGGTATTGAAATCGCCGCGCGCGCCCCAGACCGTGGAGACATTCTGTTCATAGCTGGGCCAGTAGTACGGGCGCATCAGGAGTTCACCGTTCTGGCCGACCACGATGGGGTCGGCATACAGGTAGCGGTTGTTGCTGCGCCGGTAGCCCACGCCGCCGAATACGGTCAGGTGCGGGCTGAGGTCGTACTCGGCGCGCAGCACGCCGTAGTTGTCGCGTGACTTGGCATAGCCCCAGTCGGGCGAATAACCCTTGGACGCATCGGGCGCGCGCGGCACCGGCAGGCTGTCGCCGAAGATCAGCACGCCGGAATCGCCCGGCGCGTCGATGTTGTTGGTCTGATGGCCGGCATCCAGCGAAACACGCAAGCGCTCGCCGCGATAGTCCAGGCCGACGACCGCGACGCCCAGCTGGTTCGATTGATTCCGGACCGCGGTATCGCCGTCCCGGTACGAACCATTGAAGCGGATGCCGAACTCGTTGTTCTCGCCGAAGCGCCTGCCGATGTCGACCATGCCGCCAAAACGGGCATCGGACTGGTAAATCGCGGTCAGGCGGGTCAGCGGATCATCGCCGGCGCGCTTGGCGACGACGTTGATGCCGCCGCCCACGCTGCCCCGCGGGCTCATGCCGTTCAGCAGGGCAGTGGGACCCTTGAGCACTTCCACGCGCTCGACGCCGTCCAGCGCGATGGTGCGCAGCGGCAGCATGCCGTACAAGCCGTTGAAGGACACATCCTGGTTGCGCACCGGAAAACCGCGGATCTGGAATTCGTCGCCGGTGCCGGCCACCGAGCCCTGGCCATCGTTGACCGTGCGCACCGAAGCGTCGTTCGCCAACACGTCGGCGATGGAGTTGGCCTGCTGGTTCTGGATCAGTTCCGAGGTGTAGCTGGCGATATTGAACGGCGTGTCCATCACGTCGCGTTCGCCCAGCAGGCCGACGCGGCCGCCGCGGGCGACCTGGCCGCCGGCGTAGGGCTCGGGCAATTGCGAGTTTCCGGTCACCAGTACCGGCGCCAATGTGGTGACGGCCGCAGCTTGAGCCGTCACCGCGTATCCGCCGCCTGGCGTGGCCGCGCTGGACAATCCGGATCCCTGCAGCAGCCGCGACAGCGCTTCCCGCACCGTCATGCGGCCGGATACGGCCGGCGCCTGATGCGCGGCGATTTGGGCGCCGCCCGCCATGATGGGCGTGCTGGTCTGGCGCGACAGCATGTTGAGCGCCGTGCTCAATGGCTGCGCAGGCAGGTCGATGCCATAGAGCTGTTCCGACTGGGCCTGAGCCTGGGCTGGCGCGGGCACTGTGGCCAGCGGCAGGCCAAGTACGCCCGACAGCGCCAGGCCCAGCGCGGAACGGCCCAGGAACGGCCGGCAAATACCGGATTGGTGCATTTCAACTCCGTCTATCGAGAAAATCGCCGCCCGGTGGCGGTCCTATCGATACAGAAGACGGATGAGACGCGTAAACGGAGACACCTGATTGGAAAAAAATCAGCGCAGCCGCAATACGACATCGCCGTTAGCCTGCGATTCCGCGCGCAGCGGCAGGATCGCTTCGAGGAGAGCCGCCGCATTGCCGGCGTCGGCGCTGCGAAAGCGACCGGTCAGGCGCAGGGCGTTGACCCTCGGGTCGGCGGCCGTCAGCGGCAGCGTGCGAAAGGCGTTGATGGCCGGCAGGGCTTCGTCCAGGCGCTGGTTGTCGAACCACAGCCAGCCGTTGCGCCAGGCCGCGATGCTGTCCGGATCGATGCGCCGGACAGCATCGACTTCGCCGTTGCGCCAGCTGACGGCGGTGTGGGCGTACAAATCCAGCGGAGGGCCGCCGCGCGCCAAGGTGTACCAGCGGGCGTCGCGTGGAGCAGGGCGGAAGCGCACATGGCCTTCCTCCACGGCCAGGGACACGACGCCGCCGCGGTCGCTCACGGTGAACACGGTACCCACGACTTCGATCTCGCCCCCGCGGGTGCGGACCCGGAACGGCCGGCTGGCGTCGGGGGCTACCGTGAACAGCGCCTCGCCGTGGCTGAGTTCGACCACGCGTTCGTGGCGGTACAGGCTGACGACAAGACGCGTGCCAGCGGCGAGGTCGATCCGCGTTCCCAAGCCGCCGCCGTCCGCTTGGTCGGGCACCTGCGCCCGGGACAACTGGCTGGAACCGGTTTCATAGGACGCCTGGTATAGCGGCCGCCGCCAGTACCAGCCCGCGCCGAGCATGGCCGTACAGGCGCCTGCGGCCGCCCAGCCAAGCAGCGCGCGGCGCGACAGTCTGTGATCACCGGCGGTGGCGATGTCCTGGTCGAACCGTGCGCGCATGTCAGGCGCTACGGCGCCAAGCAGCTGCCAGCGCCGCATGGCCTCGAGATAAGCGGCCTCGTGCTGCGGCGTGCGGGCGCGCCATGTGGTCAGCCGGGAGACTGCCTGGCGCGCGCCGCGCTCGGTGGCGATTTCAGCGGTGGCGATCAGGGTGAGCGCCTGGTCGATCAGCGTCTCGTCGGGGGCTAGCTGCATGGCGTCAGTTGCCGCCGTCCGCGGTTGGCCCGCAACCAGGTTCCGGGCGGCCGATGGCCGAATCGGAGTCCAAGTACAGATTGCGCAAGGCGTGGGAACAATCCAGCGTCGCGCGCACCAGATGCTTGGCGACCGCGGCCTCCGTGATGCCCAGCTGTTGCGCGATCTCGGCGCGGCTGTGGCCATAGGCCCGGAACAGCAGGAAAACCTGCATCCGCCGCGCGGGCAGGGACGCCAGCACCGCCGCCACGCGCTCGACCATCTGCCGCTGCGACACGACTTGCTCGGCGGACGGCGCCATTGCTTCGGCTTCCAACGGCCCATGCAGGGCCAGCCAGTTCTGCGAGACCTTGCGGCGACGCGCCTCGTCGATGCAGAGGTTGTGGGCGACGCGGAACAGCAGGCCGCGCAGTGATTCGATCGCCGGGCCGTTCTTGTGGGCGTTGTTCAGGCCATTGGCGTAAACGCGTTCGAAGCTTGCCTGGGCGATGTCGGCGGCGTCATCCGGATTGCGCAATTGATAGTTGAGATGCCGCTGCAGGTCGCGGTAGTGGTTGAGCAATTCGTCGACGAATCCGCGTACCGTCGTGGTTGAGCCGGACCGTTTGACGGAACGAATTGGGGAGGATGCGGACATCGGGACTGGGAAAATGCGGCTCCGACCGGCGGAGCACGATCATGGGATTTTCAATAATGATTCCCATTATTGATACTTGAGGGCTCCCATGCAAGCAATGGTTTGCCCTGATCCAATATACGCATAATGTGTATTATGTAAAGTAATAAATAGACGATCTACCCAGCGCGCCGGCATCCAGCGCTGATTCTGGCCTCTCCTGAATGTTCCGTGCTCCGCAAACCGCCGGTTGCGCCGCTGATCTAGCTGCCCGGCCCCGCCGACTTTGCCAGAACTCAGCCCGGTTAGAACTTGTACAAGGCGTACGCAAGAAAGCCCACACCCAGCACAAGATGGATGGCGATCCCATCGCGCCCTTGCAGGATCGACGCGGGCTGCCTGGTGCGTACCAGGCTGGCGATCAGACCGGAATGCACTAGCAATATGCCGACAGGCCATAGCGACAGGTACAGCAGCACGCCGAGGGGGTCGGGGCCATAGCCGTCGCCGTAACGCGGCGCTTCATAGACCGCGACCGTGATCGCCCAGGCGGCAAGCGCCAGCACGCTCAAGACGAAACTGATCCGGTAATAGAGAAACAAGGCGGGTGGCTCCTGATCGACAGCGCGGATTGCGCAATCTTATAGAAATGTACAGTGGCTCTCTCCCCTACTCTCTGGGTCCTGCCGGATCGGCTTTTTTGCTCTGGTTGGCTTGAAACCGGGCCTTCTTCTGACGATTCCCGCACGTGTTCATGTCGCACCACCTGCGGGAGCGGCTCTGGCTGGTGTCGAAAAACGCGGCCTGGCAGCTTGGCGATGCGCACAAGGCCAGCTTTCCGTCTCGCTCGCCTGCGACGATGCTGATCGCGTCGGCGGCGATGACGCCCAGGGCGTCTTCCACGCGGGCTGACGAGCCCAGCCGCCATTGCCGCCTGCCTTCGGATGTCAGGATCGCGGCGGCCATACCCTGGACGCTGCAGGCATTGATGACTTTGACGGCGGACGCAGGCAGTGCATCTCCTACCGCGGCCGCGCTCGCGGCGGCGTGGATCGCTTCCCTTAGCTGCCAGGCAAGATCGAGCTGGGCGGCGGTGCAGGACCTCACGGCCAGGCCGTTCACCGCCAGCCAATCCAGAAGCCGGCGCGGCGTGGGAATGCGCTCCACGGGATGGCCCCGGCGTTCCGTCAGGGTCCCGGTGAAGCTCGTCGCCAGCACGCTACCCAGGCGGAAATCAGGAAAATCGGTAGGCATGGTATCCCCCAGGCCGGTTGACGGTGAATTTAGCGGCATGTTAGAACCATCTAAGCCGGTTCGCAATGGCTCGTAGTTCAAACCACGACGACCAGGAGATCGCATGCCTCATTCAGACAATGACATACACGTATTTGAAGCCCGCGCCACCGACGCGGATCTCGATGATCTGCGCGCCCGGCTGGCCGCTGCGCGGTTGCCGGAGGCCGAAACCGTTCAAGGCGCGGCGCCCGGCGCCGGCCGCTGGGCGCAAGGCGTTCCGTTGTCCGACCTGATCAGTGTGGTGGACTACTGGCGTACCGAGTACGACTGGCGCTCGTTCGAGGAGCGCCTGAATCGGATCGGGCAGTTCCGCACTGTCATCGATGGCCTGGGCATCCACTTCCTGCATCGCCGGTCCCGGCGCGCGGACGCCACTCCTCTGATCCTGACGCATGGTTGGCCGGGCAGCATTGTTGAATTCATCGATATCGCGGACGAACTGGCAAATCCGAAGGACGCCGGCGCGCCGGCGTTTCATGTGGTGGCGCCGTCGCTGCCTGGATTCGGCTACAGCGACAAGCCGGCGGCTACGGGTTGGGGAACCGAGAAGATCGCGGCTGCCTGGGTGGAACTGATGGCAAGGCTGGGCTATGACAGGTTCCTGGCCCACGGCGGCGACTGGGGAGGCGTGATTACCGCGATCCTCGGCGGCAGGTTTCCGGCTCGGGTCATGGGCATCCACACCACGCTGGCACAGGCCCCGCCAGGGTTATCGACTGACGGGCTGACGGCCGCCGAGCGCAAATGGGCCGAGGACACCCGCGACTTCTGGCGCTACCGCGCTGCCTACGCGAAACAGCAGGCGACGCGGCCGCAGACGATAGGCTACGCGCTGGTCGACTCGCCGGTCGGGCAACTGGCCTGGATCCTGGACAAATTCGCAGAGTGGACGGATAGCGTAGACAGCCCGTTCGAGCGGATTTCGCGGGATCGCATTCTGGACAACGTCACGCTGTATTGGTTGACGCGGACCGGCGCATCGTCGGCCCGCATCTACTACGAAAGCCACGACTCGTTGGACCCCGAGTTGCGGGTAGACGTGCCGTCGGCCATCAGCATCTATCCCCGCGACATCGAAAAATGTCCGCGTCCCTGGGCGCAGCAGCGGTATCGGCGGATCGTCCGGTGGCAGACACCCGGCATCGGCGGGCATTTCCCGTCGCTGGAAGTGCCCGAGGATTTCCTCAAGGATCTGCAGACGGGCCTTGCGGCCGTGCTGGCCGCCAATCGGTGAGACGCGCCCGGCGGCTATCGGCAAGCAGGCATCTCAATAATTCGATAATCGTTGTATGATTGAATTAATGAATGAAGATCAAGCCGTCTCCGCCCTCAGTGCCTTGGCTCATGCTCAACGGCTGCGCGTGTTTCGCGCCCTCGTCGTCATAGGCCTTGATGGCCTCACGCCCAGCGTCATGGCCGACCAGCTCGGCATCGCCCGCAACACGCTGTCCTTCCACCTGAAGGAACTGGCGCACGCCGGCCTGGTCACCGTCGAACAACAGGGCCGCAACCTGATCTACCGCGCCGACTTCTCTCATATGAACGAGCTGCTGGGCTATCTCACCGAACACTGCTGCCAGAACGTTCCCTGCGAGGTGTCTGATCCGGGAGCCCGCACAGCCTGCTGAGCAGCCTGCTGTCCGTCACCCACCGGTATCGAGGGACGCCTGGTCGCAGCACCGGGTCGAACAGCACAGGCGCGGCATCGGCCTTCCGCCTGGCTGGAAGCGCACATCAAACGAGGCATTTCATGAGTTTCTTACCCAATATTGATTCATCATCGTTCGGGCAACCGGACGCCGTCAGACTGTTCTCGCCCGCGCGGGCCACGCATGCGCCGCGCTTCCTGGTTCTGTATGGTTCGCTGCGCGAGCGCTCCTATAGCCGCCTGGTCGCGGAAGAAGCTGCACGCCTGCTTCAGGCCTTGGGTGGCGAAACCCGGTTGTTCGATCCTTCCGGCTTGCCGCTGGTCGATGACGCCGGCGAGGACCATCCCAAGGTCCGAGAGCTTCGCGAGCTGGCTCAATGGGCCGAGGGCATGGTGTGGAGCTCACCCGAGCGTCATGGGGCGATGACCGGGTTGATGAAGACGCAGATTGACTGGATTCCCCTGTCGGTGGGCGCCGTGCGTCCAACCCAAGGAAAGACGCTTGCGGTGATGCAGGTTTCAGGAGGATCGCAGTCGTTCAACGCCGTGAACCAGATGCGGGTTCTGGGACGTTGGATGCGCATGCTGACTATCCCGAATCAATCGTCCGTAGCCAAGGCATACCAGGAGTTCGACGAGGCGGGACGCATGAAGCCCTCCCCTTACTACGATCGCATCGTCGACGTCGTGGAGGAGTTGATGAAGTTCACTCTGCTTACCCGGGATGCGGCGCCCTACCTCGTGGATCGCTACAGCGAACGCAAGGAAACTGCCGCGGCGTTGTCGAGCCGAATGAAGCAAAGCTCCATTTAGATGACGGCATCAGGATTGTTGAATACCCGGCCGTCCAGGCCTGGGCGGGGCATGCCGTTTCAACGACCGCCTGCGCCACCAGAGCCAGATCCCGCTGATGCCCAATGTTCCCAGGCCCAGGCCCAGCAATGCCACGACCGTTTCGCCCGCAATGCCACCCAACTCTCCCGTGTGCAACGGATAAAGCACCGAGTTGATCCGCGCGCCCGGATCCAGTTCGTTCCAGCGCTGCGCGGCCAGCACTTTGCCGTCGCGCGGGTCGAGCCAGACGGTGGACCGTCCGTTGGGATGCGGATCGTCCGGCACGATCATGCGGATGGCCAAGGGCTTGTCGGTGCGCGGGGTGTAAAGAAAATAGCCTATCGAGCCGTCCGGAAATGCCGCCTGGGCGGCGGCGGCCAGTTCGTCCAGGGACCGAGGCTGGATGAAGCCCGCGGGCCGCGCCGGCAGCTTGGGCGCGATGACCGGGGCCTGGCCGCTGGCCAGCGTGATCCAGCCGCCTATCGGACGCCAGGCCATGTAGGCGCCGCTGGCCATGCACACGGCTAGTGCCAGCGCCAGGATGGCGCCGCCGTTGCGGTGCAGGTCGAACAAGGCGCGCAATGCGCCCTTGTCGAATGCCATGCGCAAGGACGGCGGCCATTTGCGCGGCCACCAGACGATCAGACCAGATATCGCCAGGACCAGATAGGCCAGCGCCGTCCAGGCCAGTATGGCTTTGCCGGTCTGTTCCAGCATCAGGGCGCTGTGCAGCTTATAGACCAGGGCGACGATGCCCTCGTCCTCTCCCCTTCTGCCCTGCTCCCGGCCGCCGGCCGGATCCAGGTAGACCGTGCCGTCCCAGGCGCCCACCACCCTCACCCTGACCTGCATGGTTTCGCCCGGTTCGCGCGGCGGGCGGAAGGTGTAGGAAGCTTGCGGGCCGAACTCGGCGGCTAGATGGTGGCGCAAGGATTCGAATGATGCCGCGGGCCCGGCGCCTGCGTTGCCGGCCCGGAAGAACTCCGGATGCAGCAGCTTGTCCAGCGGCCGCGCGGCCACCAGGAAGGCGCCGGTCAGCCCGGACAGGATCAGGATCCCACCCAGGCCCAGCGCCACCCAGCGATGGCAGAGCAACCAGATGCGCCTGGGCATCAGTAAGCCAGGCGCGCCTGCAGGTAGACCATGCGCGGCGCGCCGACCATGCGGCCGCCGTTGGTGTCGACGTTGCGGGTGTAGTAGCGGCGGTCAAACAGATTGTTCACGCCGACCGCCAGCTCGCTGCCCTTCCATTGCGGCAGCTTGTAGCTGAGTTGCGTATTCCAGACGCTGAAGCCCGGCACTCGCCCATCGCTCGCGTCGGCGTTCTCGTCCTCGGTGTTGGCGGTGTCCGAATATTGGCCGCTCTGCGCCGTGGTGTAGAGGTTGAAGGTCCAGTTGTTGCGGGTGTAGCGCCCGCCCAGCGTGCCGGTCTGGCGTGAATAGAACGGCACGTCCTTGCCTTCGAACTCGCCGGATTTCTGGATGGCGCGCACGTAGGTGTAATTGGCGTAGAGGTTCAGGCCGGCGAGCGGTCCGGACTTGTCGAAGTCGTAGTCGATGGCGAATTCGACGCCATTGTGGGTGGTTGCACCCAGATTGCGGAACACGGCCGGATTGGTGCCGGGGATCGACAGGATCTGGTTGTCGAAGCGCAGGTCGAAGACCGTGAATTCGGTGTGGGTCTGCTCGCCCGAGTAGCGCAGGCCGGCTTCGATGGTCTTGGCGACTTCGGGGCTCAACGGATTGGACGCCGACATCGAATTCAGCTGCGTGTACTGCACCGCGCCGAACGAGGTGTTGTAGTTGGTGTAGAGCGTCAACGCGTCGTCGACCAGATAGGCGACGTTCAGCGACGGCAGCCCGCGGCTGTTGCGCAGGTCGAACGGCGTGTCGTTGGCGGTGCCGCTGGGCTGGCGGTTGGTGCGGATGTGCTCGTAGCGCACGCCGGGCGTCACGCGCCATTGGCCGAAGGCGATGCGGTCGTCCAGGTAGATGGAGTGCGCTTCGGTCTCGTTGTCAAAGACCTGGGCGACGCCGACCCGCTGGCCCGTGGCCAGGGATTCCGAATAGCGTCGGTCCTGGCCGGTTTCGTGGATGTAGCGATAGCCGATGGTCACGTCGTGCGTGGTCGGGCCCCATTCCAGGCGCTGCGTGTAGCGCGGCTCTATGCCCAGCACCTGGTTGTTGCGCGGCTGGTAGTCGTTGCGTCCCGCGGTGGTGTTGATCAGCGAACTCTGGCGCGAGCTGTCGTAGTGATAGACGCGGGCCTCGAACTCCTGCGTGTCGGAGATGGAGTTCAGGTAGCCGATGTCGACCTGGTCGCGCTGGCCTTTCCAGTAGTCGGTCGGATGGGTGTTCTGGAACGGGTCATCGCGGTACTGCGCCACGGTCAAGCCGCCCGGCGTCATGGACTTGACGTCGTAATGGGCGAACTTGCCGTAGATTTCCGAGGTCGGGGTCAGCTCGTAACGCCATTTCAACGCCACGTCGTTGTAGCGGTCGTGGCTGGCATCGCGCCATTGTTCGCCGTCCATGCCGGAGTACATCAGCGCCACGCCCAGTCCGTTTTCGAACTGCGTGCCCATGAAGCCGGTGTACTGGGTATTGGTGCCGCCCTGGCTGAAAACGTTGTAGCGGGCGGAGGCCTCGGCGGCGAGTCCGGGGGTAGTCGGAATCGAGCGGGTCTTGAAGTTGATCACGCCGCCCACGTTCTGCGGGCCATAGCGCACTGCCCCGCCGCCGCGCACCACGTCGATGGCTTCGATGTTGCCCAGGCTGGTCGGCGACATCACCAGGTTCGGCTGGCCGTAAGGGGCCATGGCCATGGGGATGCCGTCCAGCAGCATGGTGGTGCGGAACGAATTGCGCGGGTTCAGGCCGCGGATGCCGACATGCAGGCCCACCGAACTGCCGCTGGCGCTGGTGCTGCCGCTGATCTGCACGCCCGGCACGCGCCGCAGCACGTCGGCGACGCTGGTGGCGCCGCTGTTCTGGATCTCGTCGCGCTTGACGAGTGTGCGGGCGCCGCCGAAGGTCTGCACGCTGTTCTCCAGGCCGGTGCCCAGCCAGTCGCCACTGACCTGGATCGACTCCAGCGTGTTGGCGTTGCCGGGAGGCGCGCTGCCGGCCGCCGCAGCCTTGGCGGCGGAGGCCGCCGCCCGCACCACATAGCCCTGGCCGCCCTGCTCCACCGCCATGAGGCCGGTGCCGGCCAACAGCCTTGCCAGCCCGGACTCCACGCCGTAGCTGCCGTCCAGGCCCTGGGTCCGCAGCCCGCCCGTGTCCTCCGGCCGGAAGGACACCGTGATGCCGCCCGCCTTGGCGAAGGCGGAAAGCGCCTGGTCCAAGGGGCCTGCCGGGATGTGATAGTCGTGCACGGCGGTTGGCGCGGCGCTTTGGGCTGCCGCGGGCGGCGCCGCTGCAAAAGCGGCCGCCAGGCTCAGCGTCAATCCGGCTAGCCGCAGGACGCGGGTTTGGGTTTGGTGTTCGACTGCCACTTGGTCACATCCCTACAGGTCATCAATGCGCGGTATGCCGGATGAGCCCGGAGGAAAGGGACAAGCGTGGCGTGGCAAAGTTGTAAATAAATGAAACGCGGACGGCCGCCTCAGCGCGTCAGCGTGACCCAGTAAGAGGTGCGCGCCACGACGCGCAGATCCAGCGTGTTGGCCACGATGGCGAGTAGCGCGTCGGTGTCTTGCAGGCGGAACACGCCGGACACCCGCAGGCCACCCACAGCCGGATCGCAGCGCACCACGCCGCGCCGATAGCGCGATACCTCGGCCAGCAGCGCGTCCAGGCGCATGTTGTCGGCTTCGATGACGCCGCGCATCCACCCGGGCGACTCCGACCCGGCGGGCGCGCTGGACAGGAAGGCGTTGGCGGTGAAGCGCAGCGATTCTCCAGCCTTGACGATCCGCTCCGGGCTCCCATTCCTGAGGTTCACGGCGACGCGGTGCTCCAGCACAGTCAGTTCGGTCAGGGCGTCGCCGTCGTCCAATTGCCGGACCACAAAGCGGGTGCCCAGGGCGCGCAAGCGGCCCTGGGGCGTCTCGACGATGAAGGGGCGTGCCCTGCCCGTCCGGTCGGGGGCCGTGCGCACATAGACTTCGCCGCCGCGCAGGTGCAGCAGGCGCGTCTCGTCGGAGTAGCGCACATCCATGGCCGTATCGGTATTCAGATGGACCTGGCTACCGTCGGCCAGGACCAGGTCGTGGCTTTCGCCCACGGCCGTGTGATACGCGCCTGCCGGCTGGGCAGTCAGGCGATAGGCCAGCAAGGCGGCGGGTGGCAGCGTCAGCCCCAGGGCCGCCAGTGTGCGCAGCACCGTGCGCCGGCTGACCTGCGGCGGGCGCGTCAGCAGCGGCACGCCGAGCGAGGCTGGCACCGCGCCGAACTGCTGCATCAGATGTTGGGCCCGCTGCCAGGCGAGTTCGCGCTCGGGATTGCCGTGGCGCCAGCGTTCGAAGGCGGCATGATCCGCCGGTCCGGCCTCGCCGGAGTGCAGGCGCACCAGCCAGCGGGCGGCTTCCCGAATGACCGAGGCATCGATCGGCTTGGATCCCATGGCGTCCATTTGTCAGGAGTCCAGCATGGTCAGGCAGATTTCGAAGCCTTGGGCCATGTAGCGCTTTACCGTGCGGTCGCTCAGGCCGGTGCGGGCGGCGATCTCGACGTAGGTGAGGCCTTCCAGTTGCGACAGGACGAACACCTCGCGCGCCTGCGGCGCAAGGTTGGCGAGCATGCTGTCCAGCTGTTGCAGCGCTTGCCGCACGCCCAGCAGCATGTCGGGCGAAGCCTCCAATTCGGGAGGCAGCGCGGCCATGGCTTCGAGCCAGGCGCGTTCCAGCGAGCGGCGGCGCCAGTGATCGTTGAGCAGGCCCCGGGCGATGGTCGTCAGGTAGGCCCGGGGCTGGCGCAGCGTGCGGACTTCTTCGGGATTGCGCAGCACGCGCAGAAAGGTGTCGTGGGCGAAGTCCGATGCCTCGTCACCATGGCCGAGGCGATGCCGCCACCACTGGCAGAGCCATTCGTAGTGGTTTTCGCACAGAAGCTGGAGCGGCTGGAGGGGCTTGGACATGCTCGAACGCCGCGACAGGCGGCGCGACGACACGGAAAAACGGTCCGCCCAGACCAAAGCGCCGGCGGCCGTGGCCTAAATGATACCAAGAACCGTTCGCAGTATCGAGCCGGCGGCAGCGGGCACTCCAGCTCTTGAAGCTTGCCGCCGCAAGCGCTCAGAATGGCACCATCACCTTCAAGGTGCCCCGGTGGCTCTGTATGTGGGACGAAAAGTCACCGTCATACTGCAGCCGGAAGTCGATGCCGCCCGCGTTCGACACCTGCAGGCCTGCGCCGATGCGGCCGACGACGTCGTCCATGGGCACCGAGGTCTCGAAGGCGCCCGAGCCCGCGGGCGCGCCCTGCAATTGCGCCTTGACCGTGTATTCGTCCTTGGACAGGAACGACACGCCGCCATACATGTAGGGGCGCATGGTCGCGCCGTTCTTCAGGGCGACCTTGCCGCCGAACTCCAACGTCGGCGATAAGGCCATGACGAACTGGTTGCTGCTCTCCAGGTCCAGATGCAGGGCATTGCGGGATTCGCTGTAGCTGGGCATGTGCGTATAGAACGCGTCCAGGTCCACATAGGGCTTCAGATAGACGCGTTCCGTGGCGAAGGTGCGCGCGATACGCAGGCGCAGCGCCGCGCCATAGACGTCCAGATCCGAGTTCGCGGTGCTCTGCAGGCCGGGGATACGGATGCTGCGGTCGACCTCGTATTGGCCATAGCCGCCGCCCAGCGCGGCGGATAGGGTCCATGGCCCGGTTTCGCGCTTGATGACCATGCCGGCATAGCCGCTGTCGCCCTTGCCGCTGACCCGTCCATCATCGCCGCGGATATGGCTGTTCTCGTACGCCGCGGAGCCGCCCAGGAACCAGCCCGGGCTGACTTGCCGTTGGCCGCCGATCTGGTAGGTCACGCCATCGAACGAAAAGCCCGACACGCCGCCATCGGCGTCCTGGTTGGTATTGCGGCCGGACACCTGACCCCACAGGCAATCCTGTTCGCCGGTCAACGCGTCGCCGCCCTGGAACGTCGGGCACGACATCATCGCGCCGGTAAAGCGGGCCATGCCGGCCTGCATTTGCGCGGCGGGAGCCACGGTCACCCCGGGCGACAGGTCGGACACTTGATCCGAATAGGTCTGCGGACCGGCGCGCGAGGCCATGTCCAGGGTCGCGAACAAGGTCGCCATGTCGAGGTTGCCGCCCAGGTCCCAGGCGCTTTGCAGATGCCCGGCGACCGAACGCTGGTTGGCGGCCAATTGCATGGACGGCGCCGCGAAATCGGCCCCTACTGCCCGCACCCGCAGGTCCTTGCCATTGAGCCTGGCGTCGTAGTCGATCACCGGACTGTCCTTGGCGTTGGGGCTGCCCTGGATACCGCCTTCCAGCGTGGCCACGGTGACCTCGTAATCCGGCAGCAGCGTGTATGGCTGCACGTTCACCTTGCCGTCCAGACGGGTATCGCCACGCACCTCCATGCGCGGCGACTTGAGGTTGGCGAAGTCCACGTCCGCTTGCAGAAGGCCGCCGGATTGCAGATTGAAGTTGCCCGACACCGTCAACGTGTCGAACGCGCCGGGCCTGCCTATGACGACCAGGCCCGCATTATCGATGTTGGCCTGATAGCGCGTGGCGTCGCTCAAGGTGCCGGTCTGCGCGTTCCAGATGTTGCAAGCGACGCCGCCGGCGCCGCCACCGCATTCGACGTTGCCCAGGATGGTGCCGGCGTTATTGACCGCAAGGCTGGCGCTGGCCGCATTGCCAACGAATAGCGTGGCGCTGCTTTCCTGCAAGGCGGCGCCATCGTAGCGCACGGCGCTGCCGCCGGATCCCGCCGTGATCGAGCCGGCTTGCCCGACGGTCAAGACGTTCTGGTTGTTGCCCGCGATCCATACGCCGTAGGCGCCGGAGCCGGTGCCGCCGCTGACCGAGCCGTTGACGGTCACGGCGAC
>NZ_DATCUY010000567.1:0-4802 GCF_036567245.1 Achromobacter sp.
GACCTCGCTGTTCACGGCCATCTTCGCGCTGGCCCGCACGGTGGGCTGGATCGCCCAGTGGAACGAAATGCTGTCGGATCCCGATTACAAGATCGGCCGTCCGCGCCAGCTGTTCACCGGTTCGGTCACGCGCGACGTGCCGCCGATGGACAAGCGTTGATACGCTGTCTGGCCTGAACAAGAAACCGCCTTCGGGCGGTTTTTTGTTGTCTGCTCGCCGGGCGGCAGCGGCGGGACGATTTGGCGTTTATCATCCTGGCCATGATTCCGATAGCACTGCCTTCCGCTGGCTTCTACCTATTCGTTTCCCTGGGTTTTCTTGCGGGCCTCGCGCTGCTCGGTTGGGCGCTGGTCCTGGCCGTCAGCGCGGGGGCGCGCCGCAAGGTGCGCAAATATTGGAAGACCTCCGCGCTGGTGCTGGTCGTGCTGGCCGTGCCGTTCGCCTTCTATGCCTGGGTTCAGACGGTGATCTGGCAGATCGAGCGGGAGGGCGCCCGGGCCGAGGCTGCCCGCAATGTCACGTTGCAGGAAACCGCCACGGTGGGAGGCGTCGCCATGCCCGCCGGGACGCGTTTGAAATTGCAGGACGAAGGCCAGCTGGAAACCTATCTCGAAGCGGAGTTTCCGCAGCCTGTGGCCATGTACGGGGTGCTGGCGTCCAGCGCCCGGCGCTATCTCAACACGGATTACGACAGCGAAACCTACGCCTTGCGGGGCCGCTACCCGCGCAACGTGATCCTGCGCGGCGCGGGTAGCCAGGCGGTGTTGGGGTGGCAGTGCGACGCCACGCAGGACATCGAATTCGAGGTCGCTAGCGATGGCGCCATGAAGGCATTCGACAAGTGCGTGCTGGGTCCGGGCAATCGGGTCGAGACCCTGGACCTTGCGCCCGGCTCCATCGTCTACGGCTCGACCGGCACCGTCTACACCGATGGGTCGAGCGATCCGGATCGCTGGCGCATCGAGGTCAAGAACCCGGTGGCGGTCAGGATCTTCGGGCTGCCGTTGAGCGAGCCCAGGTTATACCTGGACGAGGCACGGCGCCTGTTGCGCGTCAGCGATGCGGAATTGGCCTGCCCGACGCGGTTCGGCGGCGTGAGTTATGCCGCCGGCACCCAGGTCAAGACGGTGCGGCGCGGCCGCGGCGATGAACGCGAGCCGTATCCTGGCGTGCTGGCGCTGAGCCCCTGGGACGGCCAGGCCGCCCGGCGCGATGGCGAAGCCGACGTACCCGAGGGTATGTCGGTGATGCAGACGCTGGCCGGCGAGGTCGTCGGCGTGGTCAAGAACGATACGGTGGGCGTGTTTCACTTCGCCACCATCATCGTGGGCGACGAGGAACCCGAGGTGAGCCGCGCGTCCTGCCCGTGAGCGACGCGCGGTCCCGCGGATTCAGTCTTATGCGCCGATGCCGCGCGCCATCAGCACGGCGAACAGCGGCAGGAAGATGAACAGGTGCGATTCGATCATGACCCAGCGGCGGGCGCGCTTGATGTCGGCCGCGGGAGGCACGAAGCCCGGCTGCTGGCGGGACTGCTTGGCCCAGCGCAGGAAGGCCATCGTGGGCGGGATCGAACAGAGGCCGATGATGACGAAGAGCGTGATCTTGGCATGGAACCACGGGTTGCTCATGTAGAACGCGGCGCCTTTGGCGCCCAGCGTCAAGCGCAGCACGCCGGTGATGAGTACCACCACGGCGCTGAGCGCATAGAGGCGGTCATAGATGACCAGGCGCTTGAGGCCGTTGGCGGTGAGATCGGGCCGCAGCAGCACGGCTTCGGCCGTCAGGACCACCACGAGCAGGAAAATGGCCAGGTAGTGAAACCAGGCATACAAAGCGTCGGACAGCATGTTGACTCCAGAAAGCAAGGTCGAACTTGGTTTTTACCATCCGCGCGGGCTGGGGGGCTATCGCGGCGGCGTGCGCGTCCACAATGAAAAAGAGCGCCCCGAAGGGCGCTCTTCGCCTTAGCGGCGGTCGATCATCAACGACGCTTCTTGGCGGCCTCGGCGGCTTCCTGCTGCGCGTCCACCACGGCCAGCGCCGTCATGTTGACGATGCGGCGCACGGTGGCGCTGGTGGTCAGGATGTGCACGGGGCGAGCCGCGCCCAGCAGGATCGGACCCATCGCGACGCCATTACTGCCGGTCATCTTCAGCATGTTGTACGTGATGTTGCCAGTATCCAGCGTGGGCATGACGAGCAGATTGGCGCGGCCCTTGAGCGTGCTGTCCGGGTAGGCCAGGACGCGGATCTTTTCCGACAGGGCGGCGTCGGCGTGCATTTCGCCGTCGACTTCCAGGTCGGGAGCGCGGTCCTGCACCATCTGGCGCGCGGCGGCCATCTTGCGCGAGGATTCGGTCACGCGGCTGCCGAAGTTGGAGTGCGACAGCAGGGCGATCTTCGGCACCACGCCAAAGCGCAGCATTTCGTCCGCGGCCTGGATGGTGATGCTGGCGACTTCCTCGGCCGTCGGATTCTCGTTGACGTGAGTGTCGGTCACGAACAGCGTCTGGTCGGGCAGCATCAGCACGTTCAGGGCGGCGTAGGTCTGGCCTTCCTTCTTGCCGATGATTTCGTCGATGTACTTGAGCTGGTTGTCGTACTTGCTGGCCACGCCGCAGAGCAGCGCGTCGGCATCGCCGCGGCGCAACAGCATCGCGCCGATCAGCGTGTTGTGCTTGCGGATCATCGCCTTGGCGATGGCCGGCGTCACGCCTTCGCGGCCCTTCAGCTGGTAGTACGCGGCCCAGGTTTCGTTGAAGCGGCTGTCGTCTTCCGGATCCACGATCTCGAAGTCCTGGCCGGCCGCGAGGCGCAGGCCGAACTTCTTGATGCGCATCTCGATGACGGACGGGCGGCCGATCAGGATCGGGAACGCCAGCTTCTCATCGGCCACGGTCTGCACCGCGCGCAGCACGCGCTCGTCTTCGCCGTCGGCGTAGATGACGCGCTTGGGCGCCTTCTTGGCCTGGGCGAACAGCGGGCGCATCAGCTGGCCCGAGTGGTACACGAAGCCCATCAGCTTCTGGCGGTAGGCTTCGATGTCTTCAATGGGACGGGCGGCCACGCCGGAGTCGGCGGCGGCCTGGGCCACGGCCGGCGCGATCTGGACGATCAGGCGCGGGTCGAAGGGCTTGGGAATGATGTAGTCCGGGCCGAACGACAGTTCCTGGCCGGCGTAGGCGCGGGCCACTTCGTCGTTCTGTTCGGCCTGCGCCAGTTCGGCAATGGCCTTCACGCAAGCCAGCTTCATTTCTTCCGTGATGCGCGAGGCGCCGGCGTCCATGGCGCCGCGGAAGATGAAGGGGAAGCACAGTACGTTGTTGACCTGGTTCGGGTAGTCCGAACGGCCGGTGGCGATGATGCAGTCCGGGCGAGCGGCCTTGGCCACTTCGGGACGGATTTCCGGTTCCGGATTGGCCAGCGCCAGGATCAGCGGGCTGGCGGCCATGGTCTTGACCATGTCGGCGGTCAGCACGCCGGCGGTCGAGCAGCCCAGGAACACGTCGGCGCCGTTGACCACGTCGGCCAGCGTGCGCGCGTCGGTCTTCTGCGCGTAGCGTTTCTTGTTGACCTCCATGTTTTCATCGCGGCCGTCCCAGATCACGCCGCGCGAGTCCACCACGTAGATGTGCTCGCGCTTGACGCCCAGGTGGACCAGCAGATCCAGGCAGGCGATGGCGGCGGCGCCGGCGCCCGAGCAGGCCAGCTTGACCTGGCCGATGTCCTTGCCCACGACCTTCAGGCCGTTCAGGATGGCGGCCGACGAAATGATGGCGGTGCCGTGCTGGTCGTCGTGGAAGACGGGGATCTTCATGCGCTCGCGCAGCTTCTTCTCGATGTAGAAGCACTCGGGCGCCTTGATGTCCTCGAGGTTGACGCCGCCCAGCGTGGGCTCCAGCGCCGCGATGATGTCGACCAGCTTGTCCGGGTCGTTCTCGGCCAGTTCGATGTCGAAGACGTCGATGCCGGCAAACTTCTTGAACAGGCAGCCCTTGCCTTCCATCACGGGCTTGGCGGCCAGCGGGCCGATATTGCCCAGACCCAGCACGGCGGTGCCGTTGGTGATCACGCCCACCAGGTTGCCGCGCGAGGTGTACTTCGAGGCGGCGTCCTCGCCCTGGTCGAAGATGGCCATGCAGGCGGCTGCCACGCCGGGGGAGTAGGCCAGGGACAGGTCGTCCTGGTTGGCCAGGGTCTTGGTCGGGGTGACCGAGATTTTGCCGGGGGTGGGATAGGCGTGGTAGTCCAACGCCATTTTGGTGAGGGTTTCGTCCATGGGATACAGGCCTTGCGGGCGCTAAATGGAAAGGAAATCGGATTGCAAAAAGCGGGCTCGCGGCCCGCCGTATTTTCTGGGAAATGCTTGGGAACACCCGTATTTCAACAGAAAGCGCGGGTGCTTGGTTGTTGCGCTGCAGCGAATGGACGATTTTGCGCAAAACCTCGCTGCATTGCGGATTGCAATCCTATAGCTCCCAAGGCGGCGTCTGGCGTGCGCCCGCATTCAAGCGGGCGCGCAACGCCTTGGCATCCTCCTGGCGGTCCAGGCTGTCCAGCGCATGCAGCACGATCCAGTCCGCGCTGACCTCGAAGAAGTCGCGCAGCTGGGCGCGCGTGTCGCTGCGGCCGAAGCCGTCGGTGCCCAGTGTGCGGTAGGGGGCGGGCACCCAGGCGCGAATCTGTTCCGTCACGGCGCGCACGTAGTCGCTGGCGGCGACGACTGGAGCGCTGCTGCCGGCCAGGCAGTTCCGGACCCAGTCGACGCCAGCCGGCAGGCCCAGCGCGCGGGCGCGTT
>NZ_DATCUY010000568.1:0-21362 GCF_036567245.1 Achromobacter sp.
GGCCGGATCCGCGGCCCGCTCGGCCTGCCGGCCAGGCGCGGACGCCAGCCAGTCGCTCCGCTCAGAACGCGCCCCCGAACAGATCGGGCTGGCGCGTTTGCTCTTGCGGGTCGGCGAAGTTGCTCATCCCCACCCCCGCCAGCCGGTACAGCGTGTCCGGCGGCAGGTCCACGCGCTCGCACAGCAGCCGGGCGACGGCGGCCAGCTCCGCCGCCGATCCGGGTGGACTCGGGCTGGTCTGGCTGCGCGTCAGGATGCGGAAACGGTCCGTCTTCAGTTTGAGCACCACGGTGCGGCCCAGGGCGCCCTTCTTCAGCGCCTGGTCCCACACGCGTTCCGCCATGCGGTCGATGGCCTCGCCCACCGCGTCCAGGCGGATGTCCTGCGAAAACGTGGTCTCCGAAGAAACCTGCTGCAAGGGCTGGTCGGTCTGCACCTCGCGCTCGTCGATGCCGCGCGCCAGTTCGTACAGGCGCCGGCCGTAGCGGCCGAAATAGTGCTCCAGTTCCTGGGCGCTGTGCGTGGCCAGGTCGCCCACCGTATGGATGCCCAACTGCTCCAGGCGCGCCTGCGTCACCTTGCCCACGCCCGGCACCTTGCGCACCGGCAAGGGCTCCAGGAAGGCCAGCACCTTGGCGGGCCGGACCACGAACAGCCCGTCCGGCTTGTTCCAGTCGGACGCGATCTTCGCCAGGAATTTGTTGGGCGCGACGCCGGCCGAAGCCGTCAGCCCGGTTTCCTCGCGGATCTGGTGCCGGATGACCTGGGCGACCTCGGTGGCCGAAGGCAGCCCCAGCTTGTTGACCGTGACGTCGAGGTAGGCCTCGTCCAGCGACAAGGGTTCGATCAGGTCGGTATGGCGGGCGAAAATCTGCCTGACCTGGCGCGAGACCTCGCGGTAGCGGTTGAAATCCGGCGGCACGTAGATCGCGTGCGGGCACAGGCGCTCGGCCCGGGCCGCGGACATGGCCGAATGGATGCCGAAACGCCGCGCCTCGTAGGACGCGGCGCACACCACCGAGCGCGGCCCGATCCAGGCCACGACCACGGGTTTGCCGCGCAGGTCCGGATTGTCGCGCTGCTCCACGGATGCGTAGAACGCGTCCATGTCCACGTGCACGATCTTGCGCAATTCATTCATGGTGGTGCTGCCCCCATGAGCCGTTCATCGCCTGAAGTCCCGTGGCAAAAACATATATTATGACCGGCGACAACCGACTTCCCATTCCCGCCCGCAACGGTCCATGACTGCACCTTCAACCACCCAAACCGACTACTTCGGCCTGACCATTCCCTTCATGCATTTCATTGGCCTGGTACCCGAGAGCATCGCGCCGGCCTATGCCCGCACCTCGCTGCCCTGGCGCGCCGACCTGACCAACAGCCGCGGCGACGTGCATGGCGGCACGCTGATGAGCGTGCTGGACTTCACTCTCAGCGCCGCCGCCCGCGGTTCAGCCGACGGCACCGAAGGCATGGCCACCATAGACATGAACACCTCGTTCCTGTCGCCCGGCACGGGCGACCTGGTCATCGAGGCGCGCTGCCTGCGCCGCGGCGCCTCGATCGCTTTCTGCGAAGGCGAGGTCCGGCGCGCCGACGGCGAGCTGGTGGCGCGCTCCACCGCCACGTTCAAGATCATCCGCCGCCGTCCTGGCGGCGACTGAGCGCGCAGGCGGCGGCAAGCCGCCGGCCCCTGCGCGTCAGTTGGGCAGGTCGCGCGAGGGCTTGACCGGCGGACGCGGGTCCAGCGGCATATAGCTGCTGCACGACACCAGGCTGTAATAGACCGCGTCCTGCATCGCGCGCATCGCGGCCGCGTCCCAGGTGCCCTTGCCCCACACCACGATGCGTACATCGGTAGTCTTGGGGCCGGCCGCCTTCAATTCGACCCGCGTCACTTCATTGTCGCTATAGGGCGCCAGCACCTGCACCACGCCGGACTGCGCGCTTTCGTTCAGGGTGTCCACCACGCGGTAGGCATTGTCGGTGCTGCGCAGGCAGTAGCTCGCCTGCCGGATTGCCGCGTCGTAGGCGTCCTTGAAGCTCACCGGGGCCTTGAATTCGCTGTGCGGCGACGAGCCGGACGAAATGCCCATCGAGCAGCCTGCCAGGCCCAGGGCCAGCGCCGAAGTCGCGACCAGTTTCCAGTACATGTGTATCTCCAGATCAGTGCCCGCGATTATCCCGCATATCCGCCGCGCGCGATAAGCGCCGCCCCCGCTCACATGATCCCGATGCGGTACTCCAGGTTCTTGACCAGGGTCCGCAGCCGCGGGCCCAGGGTTTCGTAGACGTGCTTTTCATCCAGGTTATCGGCCGGAATCGTCACGTTGAAGGCCAGCGGCAGGTCGTTGGAACGATAGCGCATGGGCGTGGCGATGCCGCACAGCTCGGCCCGCCAATCCTTGCTGACCACGCAGAAGCCGTGCTGATCGATAGCCTCGAACGCCGGCTGCAATGACGGCCCGAAACGCTCCCAGTCCTCCGGGAATTCCTCGGCCAGGCGGCCGCAGATGAGCTCGCGCTCTTGCGGCGTCTGCGCGTAGAGCAGCGCGCGCCCGGTGGCGGTGCGCAGCAAGGGGCGCGCCGAGCCTATGTCCGGGCGCGAGGCATTCGACGCGCCGTCGTGCACCGTTTCCACGTAGACCACCTGCAGGCGGTCGCGGATGGCCATGGACACCGGCCCCTTGGCATAGCGCGCCAGTTCGATCATGTCGTGCGCCGCCAACTGCCGCAATGTCAGGTGCACCAGCAGGGGATAGCCCAGCGTCAGGACCGCCGGGCCCAGCGAATACTTGCCGGTGCGCTCGTCGCGCCGCAGATAGCCCAGGCCCACCAGCGTGAACGTCAGCCTGGACACCGTCGGGCGCGTCAGCCCGAGCATTTCGGCGATTTCCTTGTTGCCCAGCTGCGGCTCGGACGCGGAAAAACACTTGAGCACGTCCAGGCCATTGGAGAGCGTGGAGGCAAATCGCGGGTGAGCTTCCAGCGAGGCGCGGGATTCGAGTTCGTAGTTGAGCGGGGTTTTCGAGTGCATATCGGCCTAGGGTTCCGGAGCATTGACAGTATATCGTCTGCCGAAATACAAACATTCCGTTCACTATAAACACTTGAATTCCATTTATTGAAATTGAAAGGCCAGTTGATGACGAATCCCCGCTTTTCCCGCCAGCCCTTGGGCGCCCGACTGTTCAGCTTTGCCGTGGTGGCCGACACCCATGTCAACGAATCCGAAGACACCTGCGCATCGCCCTTTGCCACCAACGCGCGGGCCAATGCCCGCGCACGGCACGTCTTCGCCGACATTGCCGCCCTCGATCCCGCCCCCGCCTTCACGATCCACCTGGGCGACATCGTCCATCCGGTGCCGAGCATGCCCTCGTTCGAGGAAGCCGCCGACCGCTTCAAAGCCATCGCCGGCCAGATCGACGTCCCCCTGCACCTGGTACCCGGCAACCATGACGTCGGCGACAAGCGCATCGACTGGATGCCGGCCGACATCGTCTGCGACGACTACCTGGACAAGTACCGCCAGGTGTTCGGGCCGGACTATTACGCGGTGGACCATGGCGGCGCGCGCTTCCTGTTCCTGAACGCCCTGCTGTTCAATTCCGGATTGGCGGCGGATGCCGCGCAACGCGCCTGGATCGACGAGCAACTGGCAGGCGCCAGCGGCCGCGTGTTCGTGTCGCTGCACTACCCGCCCTATCTGCACGATGCGGACGAGCGCGGCTCCTACGACAACATCGACGAGCCTGGCCGCGGCTGGCTGCTGTCGCGCCTGGCCGATCCGCGCGTGGAAGCCGTTTTCGCCGGCCATGTCCACAACTTCTGGTACGACGTCATCGGCCACGCGGAGATCTACATGCTGCCGTCCACCGCCTTCCTGCGGCATGACTTCTCCGAGTTCTACCGCGTGCCGCCAGCGGACGAATTCGGCCGCGGCGACGTCGAGAAATTCGGCTATTTCATCGTCGACGTGCACGAGCAGGGTCATGTGGCCAAGCTGATCCGCACCCATGGCGCCATGCGCGGCGCAGCCGATGCCGGCAAGGCCGCGGCGCGCACCCTGCCCACGGTCCACACCAAGACCGCCGCCTGCGACGGCATCGCGGTCGAGATGCGGCACCCCTGGGCCGAAATCGTCGAGATCCCCTGCACCGGCGGCGTACAGGAGTTCGGCCGCAAGCTGGCGCGCAACGACTACCCCCTGATGTCCATGTGGGAAATGGGGCTGCGCACCCTCAAGATTCCCGTGCAGGACCTGCGCGACGACAAGACGCTGCGCCGCGCCCGTCTCATGTCCGACGTCGGCCACCGTTTCGTGCTGACCTCGCTGGGCCTGCCGGACGCCAAACTGCTGCAACAGGCGCGCCAGCATGGCGTGGCCATCGCGGCCATCGAGATCAACCTGAACGCCCAGGCGCTGGAGAAGGCCGGCGCGGCCTTGCAGAGCCTGCGCGTCCACACCGACGCCCGCCTGCTCTATTGCAAGATCAGGACCGGCGCGGACGACGACCACTTCGACGGCAAGCACTACAGCCATTTCGTCAACACCGGACTGCGCGCGTCCGAGCTGGAGGCGGCGCAATCCAGCCTGCTGCCGCACTTCGCGCAGAAGAACCTGGACGGCTTCACCGTGCGTCTGGACTGGGGCGCCGACCTCATCGCCACGCACCAGCAACTGGCCCGCCAGGCGCGGGACTGGGGCGCGACCGTGAACGTGGGCGTCAAGCTCGCCGACCGCCTGGCGGCGGCGAACGACGACGACACCGCCATCGCCGCGCTGGTTGCCGAAGCCTTCCTGGCGGCCCGGACCACCGACGCGGTCAGCTATTCCTTCGACACCTTCATGGACGTGGACCGCGGTTACTTCCCGCGCAACGGCCTGATCGACCGCCGCTACGACCCGCGGCCGGCCGGACTGGCGCTGGCGGCGCTGAACGCGATCTTCGCAGACCAAGCCGCGGACGCCGGATCGGTCGAACGGATCGACGGCGAGGCCGGCCTGCGCCTGTGCCGCTACCAGTCCGGCGGGCAGACCTATGAACTGGCCTACGGCAGCGGCCCGGCGCTGCAACGCCAGGTCGAGGCCGGCGCATTCACGCGCGTCGTCGATCTGACGGCCCAGCGCGTGCTGCAAGCAGGGGACGACTGGACCGGGTACGCGCGCCAGCCTCTGCCTGACCAGGCGCTGCTGTTGATCCAGCGCAACTGAACTCACACATCCGCACAGGAGCCACCCCATGTTTCGATACGCAATCAAACTCGCGGGCCTGCTGGCCGCCGCCTGCCTGCCGCTGTACGCCCAGGCCCAGTCCTACCCCGACAAGCCGGTGCGCCTGATCGTCGCCTACACGCCGGGCGGCGCCACCGACGTGATCGCCCGCATCCTCGCGGCCAAGCTGAGCGCAAGCTGGGGGCAGCAGGTCATCGTGGAGAACAAGTCCGGCGCCAGCGGCATGATCGGCGCCGAACAGGTGGCGCGCGCCACGCCCGACGGCTACACCCTGCTGCTGGCCTACACGCCCGAGGTCTCGATCAACAAGCTCGTCTATAAGCAGATGCGCTACGACCCCTTGAAGGACCTGCAGCCCATCGCCCTGGTCGCGGATGCGCCGCTGGTGCTGGTCAGCGGCCCCAAGCTGCCCGCCACTACCTACGCCGACCTGAAGCGCCAGGGCGCGCAGGCGCCGCTGGTCTATGGCTCGCCCGGCATGGGCGGCCAGCAGCACCTGGCGGGCGAACTGCTGCGGGTGCGTTCGGGCATGAACCTGACGCACGTGCCCTACCGCGGCACGGCCCTCGCCGTGGCCGATCTGGTAGGCGGCCAGATCGACATCTTCTTCGCCACGGCGCCGGCCATCATCGGCCAGATCGGCGCCGGCAAGCTGCACCCGCTGTTCATCGCCGGCCCCCGGCGCCAGGACGTCCTGCCCTCGACGCCGACGGCCAAGGAGGTGGGCCTGGACGACTTCGACATTTCCAACTGGTTCGGCCTGTTCGGCCCCGCCGGCATGCCGCCGGCCCTGGTGGACCGCATCTCCAGGGACACGGCCCAAGCGCTGCAGTCCGCCGACGTGAAGGAAAAGCTGCAGGGCCAGGGACTGGCCATTGCCTACAAGCCGCCCCAGGAATTCAAGGCCTACATCGGCGCCGAAATGGCCAAGTACGGCGCCATCGTCAAGGCGACCGGCCTGGAGCCGCAGTAAGCGTTGACCGTGGCCAGCGCGGGCCTGCGGGCGGTTCGACACCGCCCGCGCCGCTATGGCATTATCGGCGGACCACCTGGCGGCCGGCCCCAAGCGCCGGCCGCGGCAACCTCGGAGGTCCCCCTTGTTCTCATTCCTCAAGCGCACCGTCCTGGCCGCCAGCATCATCGGCGTATCGCTGGGCGCCAGCGCCGCGCAACCGCCGCGCGCCTATCCCCTCAAGGATTTCTTCCGCAACCCCGAGCGGGGCTTCTTCCGCCTGGCCGACGACGGCCGGACGCTGGGCTTCATGCAGCCCACCAGCGTGGACGGCAAGCCCGCCCGCATGAACATCTACGTGCAGCCGCTGCAAGGCAGCACACCGGTGGGCGACCCGCGCCAGCTGACCAGCGAAACCGCGCGCGACATCAGCAACTTCTTCTGGAAAGGCGCCGACGTGGTGCTCTACCAGAAGGATTTCGGCGGCGACGAGAATTTCCACGTGCTGGCCGTCAACGCCAAGACCGGCAAGATCACCGACCTGACCCCCTATGAAGGCGTGCGCGCCGGCATCGAAGACGATCTGGAAGACGATCCCGACCACGTGCTGATCAGCCACAACCAGCGCGACCCGGAAGTCTTCGACGTCTACCGCGTCAACGTGCACACCGGCGCCGCGGTGCTGGTGGCGCAGAACCCCGGCAACATCGTCGGCTGGCAGACCGACCATGCGGGCAAGGTGCGCGCCGCCGTCGCCAGCGACGGCCTGAACACCACCCTGCTCTATCGCGATACCGAATCGTCCGAATTCCGCCCGCTCGTCACCACCGACTACCGCACCAGCGTGAGCCCGGCGTTCTTCACCTTCGACGACAAGAAGTTCTACGCCCTGTCCAACCGCGGGCGCGACAAGCTGTCGCTGGTGGTGATCGACCCTGCCCAGCCCGAGGCCGAGGAAGAAATCTTCACCCCCGACACGGTCGACCTGGACTCGGCGGGATATTCGCGCAAGCGCCGCGTGCTGACGGTGGCCGCCTACCAGACCGACAAGCCGCAATACAAGTTCTTCGACGAGCAGACCGAGACCCTCTTCAAGAAGCTGTCGGCGAAACTGACCGGCTACGACTTCGCCATCCAAGGCTCCAACCGCGACGAAGACAAGTTCATCGTCGCCGCCTACAACGACCGCACGCCCGGCTCGCGCTACATCTACGACGCGGCCGCCGACACGCTGACCAAGCTGGCCGACATCAACCCCGCCATTCCCGAGGCGGACATGTCGCGCGTGCAGCCCATCAGCTACCAGACCCGCGACGGCCTGACGGTCCACGGCTACCTGACGCTGCCTGCCGGCCGCGATCCGAAGAACCTGCCTTGCATTGTCAATCCGCACGGCGGCCCCTGGGCGCGCGACGGCTGGGGCTACAACCCCGAAGTGCAGTTCCTGGCCAACCGCGGCTTCTGCGTGCTGCAGATGAACTTCCGCGGATCGACCGGCTATGGCCGCGCCTTCTGGGAAGCCAGCTTCGGCCAATGGGGCCTGAAGATGCAGGACGACATCACCGACGGCGTGCAGTGGCTGATCGGCCAGGGCATCGCCGACCCCAAGCGCATCGGCATCTATGGCGCCAGCTACGGCGGCTATGCCACGCTGGCCGGGGTGGCGTTCACGCCCGATCTCTATGCGGCCGCGGTGGATTACGTGGGGGTGTCCAACCTGTTCACGTTCATGAAGTCCATTCCGCCGTACTGGAAGCCCATGCTGGACAAGATGCAGGACATGGTGGGCGACCCCGAACGCGACCGCGAGCGCCTGGCGGCCACCTCGCCCGCGCTGCACGCGGACAAGATCAAGACGCCGCTGTTCGTGGCCCAGGGCGCCAAGGATCCGCGCGTGAACAAGGACGAGAGCGACCAGATGGTCAAGGCGCTACGCGCGCGCGGCGTCGAGGTCGAATACATGGTCAAGGACAACGAGGGCCACGGCTTTCACAACGACGAGAACAAGTTCGAGTTCTACGAAGCCATGGAGAAGTTCCTGAAGGAACATCTCAAGCCCTAGCCTCCTCCTCGACGATCGCCGCCGGGCCGCGCTCCTGCGCGCGGCCCGCGGGGCGGCCGATCCAGGCCATCTCCACGCGGTCGCGCCCATGTTCCTTGGCGCGGTACAACGCGTCGTCGGCGCGGGCCAGGATGCCGTCCGCGCTGTCTCCCGACTGATACGAAGCCAGGCCGCCGCTGGTGGTCATGCGCACTTCCCGCCCTTGCAGATGGAAAGGCGTGTCGCGCAGGGCGTCGCAGACGCGTTGGGCCTGCACCAGCGCGCGCGCCGGATCACAGTCGTACATCAGCAGCACGAATTCCTCGCCGCCCAGTCTGCCGAAGCGGTCGCTGCCGCGCACCGCCCGCTGCACCACCTGCGAGAAATGGCGCAGCGCCGCGTCGCCCGAGGCGTGGCCGTAGCGGTCGTTGATGGACTTGAAGTGGTCGATGTCCAGCACCAGCACCGCCAGCTTGCCGCCGGCCCGCTTGCAGCGCTGCAGCTCGCGTTCCAGTTCGTCCAGGATGCTGCGGCGCGAGTACGCGCGCGTCAGGCCGTCGAAGGTCAGCGCGGCCTCCATCCGCTCGGACAGGCTGGTCTGGATCAGCAGCAGCAATGCCAGGAACAAGCCGGGCACGGTCACCGTTCCGCAAACGATGAAGAACAGCCCCCACGGCGTCGGGTCGAGCAGCGACGCCGGCGCCTGCCCGCCCACGCTGTAGACCACCACGCGCAAGGCGTGCAGCGCAGCCAGGCCGAAGCTGGCCAGCATCAGGTACAGCATCACGCCGCGCGTCTGGATCCGCTTGCGCTGGCGGAAGAACACCATGCCCGTCGCCACCATGGTGGCGAAGGTGTAGGCGGAAAACAGCAGCATGCGCGCGCGCAAGTCATCCACTCCATACAGCAACAGCGCGAACGCAACGATGCAGAGCCCGCCCAGGGCGACCGTGCGCCGCACCAGCGGCCGCAGGCCGAAGAACTGCCGCACGCCGATGTAGACCAGGCTGACCGCGCAGATCCAGGCGGCGTTCGACGCCATCACATAGACGCCCGGCGGCAGGATCTGCGAGGCCGCATAGGCGAGCAGCGACAGCACCGCCAGGGCATTGCCCACGGTGAAGGCCCGGATGCCACCCACGTCGCGGGCGCGGAACGGCGCCAGCAATGGCAATGCCAGAGCCGTGGCCAAGCCCCACATCAGAAAGAAGAGAGAAGTCGTCATGGTGTTTGCCGGCACATGCCCCGCAGGCGTGCGCCGTCGCTCGTCATTGCTGTTGCACTGGGTTCACAGATCTGGAGGCGTTACATCCCACCACTCCAGACGCTTTTTGTTACCCGCGCGGCGACAGACCGGCACTATCTGGCGCCCGTCCGTCGCCGCACGCCGTTTCGCCCTGAACCTCTACCGCCCGCGCCAAGACGATTGCGCGGCAAGCGACGAAGAATACGCCAAGGCGGGGCCTGCGCAACCTTCCTTTGCACTAATTGACAGTTACCTGACAGTTAACACACTTATAATTTCGTTCATTGACGGTGCCGCGAAGAGCGCCGCAATCACGCCCTACGGGCGTGGCGCGTACTAGCCATGCACTCCCTTAGCGCGAGTGCGAAGGTCCCCGCAGCGGGCGCCGCGCAGTCCTAACCAAAAAGTGTTCCCTCCCCGTGCCGCCGGCGCCTTTGTGCTGCGCGTCGCCTCGGCTCGCGCCGACAAAAGGCACGCGCACGGCCGGCCGGACCAGGAACGCCCCGAGTAGCAACTGCGGAAGTAAAACAGATGCAAAAAAGAGGATCGACACCCCCGGGTGCCGCTGGACCAAGACTGAGCCTGCTGGCGGCTTGCGCCTTGCTGGCTCCCGCCCTGGCCCTGGCCGCCCCCGGTATGGACTATGACGGACTGATCGCGCGGGCGCGAGCCGGCGATTACGAACCCGCCCTGGCCATGCTGCGCCAGCAAGGCCAGAGCGGCGGCAGCCGCGCCATCTACGACCACATCATCATCGCGGGCTGGGCCGGCAAGCCCGAAGAAGCCGTCGGCGCCTACGAGCAATTGCCGCAAGGCGCGGCGCTGCCCGCGGACATCCAGCTCGCCGTGGCGCGCGCCTACCGCGACCTGCAGCGCTGGCCCGAAGCCCTGGCCGCGTACCAGGCGGGAGCGCGCCGCCATCCCGGGCAATCCGCCTTCCGCGCCGGCGAAATCATGACCCTGGCCGACGCCGGCCGCTACCCCGAAGCGCGCGCCGCGGCCGCGCAATGGCTCAAGCGACAGCCCCGCGATGTCGACGCACGGCTGGCCTTGAGCTATGTCCATGCCCGCCAGGGCGAGCCCTACGAAGCGCTGCACCAGGCCGACCTGGCCCTGGCCGCTGCGCCCGACACCCCTTACGTGTTGCGCGAGTACATCCATGCCTTGCAACGCGCGCGCATGGCGGATGTGGCGCTGGAACTGGCGCGGCGCCATCAGGACCTGTTCGACGCCGGCCAGATGCGCGGCTTCGAGGCCGACGCGCTGGCCCAGCAGGTGCGGCTGGCGGCCATGCCCACCCGATCGGAAGCCGAACGCTTCGTGCTGGCCGACCGCGCCCTGGCCCGCTACGACGAACTGATTCCGGCCTGGCAGCAGCAGGAAGACGCCCGCGCCGATGCGCTGCGCGCCCGGATCGACCGGCTGCACGCCTTGCACGCCCGGGTGCGCATGGCAGATCTGGTCCGCGAGTACGAAGCCCTGCTGGCCGAGGGCGCCACGGTGCCGCGCTACGCCTTGAACGACGTGGCCTCGGCGTATCTGTACCTGCGCCAGCCCGAACGCGCCCGCGACATCTATCGCCAGGTCGCCGCCGACGATGCCCTGCGCGGCGACGATGCCGAACAGCGGCTGACGACGGAAACCGGCCTGTACTACTCATTGGCCGAAGGCGAACAGTTCAACGAGACCGGCGCCGTCACCGACGGAGTCGAATCGGGCTATGCCCCCTGGCTGTACTACAAGGGCCAAGCCACCCGCATGCCCAACGACCTGAACCTGGAAAGCCGGCAGACCCTGGCCTCCGCGCGCCTGCAGGCGAACGACACCGTCGCCGCGCAGCAGCGCCTTGAAGAGATGGTCGAAAACGCCCCCAACAACTCGGGCCTGCGCAGCGACCTGGCGACGGTCTACCGCGCCCGCTCGCTACCCCGTGCTTCGGAAACCGAGCTGAAGATGGCCGAGACCTTGGCGCCGCGCAGCCTGGGCGTGGAAAACGGCCAGGGCTTCACCGCCCTGGACCTGCAGGAATGGCGCCAGGCCGAAGCGCTGTCGCAAGACACCCTGGTCCGCTCGCCCGAGAACCTGACCAGCCGCCGCCTGGCGCGCGAATGGGAGGTGCACAACAAGGCTGAACTGCGCATCAACGGCTACCGCGGGCTGGCCTCGGACAGCCCGGTCAACGGCAGCGGCGACTTCGGCATCGACGCGGTGCTCTATTCCTCCCCGCTGGACTACAACTGGCGGGTCTTCGGCGGCGGCGGCTACGCTTCCGGCGACTTCGAGGAAGGCCGTGGCAACTACCGCTGGCTGCGTACCGGCGTGGAATGGCGCGGCCGCGACCTCACCGTCGAAGGCGAAGTCTCCACCCACGACTACGGCCATGGCGTGAAGCCCGGCGCCCGCCTGTCGCTCGCCTACGACGTGGACGACCACTGGCAAGTGGGCGGCTCGGGCGAGATCATGTCGCGCGAAACCCCGCTGCGCGCCCTGACCAGCGGCGTTTCCTCCAACAGCCTGTCGGCCTTCGTGCGCTGGCGCGCCGACGAGCGCCGCGAATGGACCCTGGCCTTGTCGCCCTCGCACTTCAGCGACGGCAACAACCGCTGGGCGCTGGGCCTGGCCGGACGCGAGCGCGTCTATACCGCGCCGCGCCTGTGGGCGGACCTGGAGTTCGAGGCCTCCACGCAACGCAACAGCCACGACAGCAACGTGCCCTACTTCAATCCGCGTTCGGATCTGATGCTGCTGCCTGGCGTGCGCCTGACCCACACCCTGTACCGTCGCTATGAGACCGCCTGGGAGCAGATCGGCACCCTGGGCGCCGGCACCTACACCCAGCAAGGCTACGGCACCGGCGGCGTCATCGCGCTGGGCTACGGCCAGCGATACCGCGCCAACGACGTCCTCGACATGGGCGCCATGATCACCGGCACCAGCCGCCCGTACGACGGTGAACGCGAGCGCGAACTGCGCATCGTATTCGACCTGACGTACCGCTTCTGAACCCGGAACCGAGTAACGCCATGATGCTTAAAACCCATACCCGCCTGATCCTGGCCGGCCTGCTGCTGCTCGCGATCCTGGCGCTGACCGCTTGCGCCAAGGACATTCCGGTCTATACGCCGCCGGACCAGCGTCCGCTCGCCCCCGCGGAACAGCCCTGGGTCCAGGGCCAGTTCCTGGCCCTGGCCTACCACGACGTGGAAGACGACGATCCCGACCAGGGCTTTCTCAGTGTGCGCACCGACCGCCTGGTCGAGCAGTTGGCCTGGCTGCGCGCCAACGGCTACCAGGCCGTGACCGTGGACCAGATCCTGGCCGCGCGCCAGGGCGGCAAGCCGCTGCCCGAACGCGCCGTGCTGCTGTCCTTCGACGACGGCTACCGCAGCTTCTACACCCGCGTGCTGCCCATCCTGAAAGCCTACCAATGGCCCGCGCTGCTGGCGCCGGTCGGCATCTGGATGGATACGCCGGCCAACCAGCGCGTGGACTTCGGCGGCAGCCCCGAGGACCGCAAGCGCTTCCTGAACTGGGACGAGGTCCGCGAGATCTCGCGTTCGGGACTGGTGGAGATCGCCGCCCACACCAACGCCTCGCACTACGGCGCGCTGGCCAACCCTCAGGGCAATACCGAGCCCGCCGCCGCCATCCGCGCCTATGACGCGCAGACCCGCCGCTACGAGACCGAGGCGCAATTCGAGGCCCGCATGGGCGGCGACGTCGCCGCCATCACCGAGAAGATCCGCCGCGCCACCGGCAAGAAGCCGCGCGTGTGGGTCTGGCCCTACGGCGCCGAAGGCGGCTCCACCCTGCGCATCACCGCCGAGCACGGTTATCAGCTGGCGCTGACGCTGGAGGATGGTCCGGGCCGCGTCGGCCGCCTGATGTCCACGCCGCGCCTGCTGCTGTCCAGCGACCCGACGCTCAAGCCCTTCGCCAACAGCGTGGTCGGCATGGAGGCCCAACCCTTCATGCGCGTGGCGCACGTGGACCTGGATTATGTCTACGACCCGGACCCGGCGCAGACCGACCGCAACCTGGGTGAGCTGGTGCAGCGCATCCTCGACATGCAGATCAACACGGTGTTCCTGCAGGCCTATTCGGACCCCGTGGGCGACGGCCTGGTGAAGTCGGTCTACTTCCCCAACCGCTGGCTGCCGATGCGCGCCGACCTCTTCAACCGCGCCGCGTGGCAGTTGCACAACCGCGCCAACGTGATGGTCTACGCCTGGATGCCGGTGCTGTCCTTCGACCTGGATCCCGCCCTGCCGCGCGTCACGCGCTGGCAGGAAGGCGAAGCGCAGCCGGCGCCGGACCCCGACCAGTACCGCCGCCTGTCGCCGTTCGACGCCACCGTGCGCGCACGCATCGGCGACCTGTACGAAGACCTGTCCCGCTACGCGATCTTCGACGGCATCCTGTTCCACGACGACGCGCTGCTGTCGGACTTCGAGGACGCCAGCCCCGGCGCGCTGGCCGCCTACCGGGCTGCGGGCCTGCCGGGCAGCATCGCCGAATTGCGCGCGGATCCCGCCACCCTGCAACGCTGGACCCGCTACAAGAGCCGCGCGCTGGTGGACTTCACCGCCGAGCTGACGCAGCGGGTACGCGCGGTGCGCGGTCCGCAGATCAAGACCGCCCGCAACATCTTTGCCGAACCCATCCTGAATCCCGGCAGCGAAACCTGGTTCGCGCAGAACCTGGACGACTTCCTGGGCGCCTATGACTGGACCGCGCCGATGGCGATGCCGCTGATGGAGAACGTGCCGGCAGGCAAGGAAAACGCCTGGCTGGACCGGCTGGTCGACACCGTCGCGCAGCGCCCCGGCGCGCTGGACAAGACCGTGTTCGAACTGCAGGCGCGCGACTGGCGCACCGGCCCCGGCCGCCCCGAGGCCACCCCCGTCGACACGGCCGTGCTGGCCGGCTGGATGAAGCGGCTGCAGTTGCGCGGCTCGCGCAGCTTCGGCTACTACCCCGACGATTTCTCGCAAGACCAGCCCCGGCTGCAAGGCATCCGGCCCGCCATTTCCGAAGCCTGGTATCCCCTCCGATGATAGACCGTCTGATTGCTCTGCTGATTCTCTGCGCGGTGCTTGGCGCGCCCTTCGGCTTCACCCTGATGCTGACCGGCGAGGCGCTGCTGGGCTTCGTGTTCTTCTATCCCCTGTTCATGTCCGGCATGTGGATGGCCGGCGGCATCTATTTCTGGTGGCATTGGGAGCGGCACTGGAAATGGGGCAAGGACAGCCAGCCGCCGGCCCTGGCCGGCAATCCGCTGGTGTCCATCCTGGTGCCTTGCTACAACGAGGCCGACAATGGCGAAGAGACGCTGCTGGCGGCGTTGGGCCAGAACTATCCGCACATCGAAGTCATCGCCATCAATGACGGCTCCAGCGACGGTACCGCCGAGATGCTGGACCGCATGGCCGCCGCCCATCCGCGGCTGCGCGTGGTGCACCTGGCGCAGAACCAGGGCAAGGCCATGGCGCTGCGCATGGGCGCCATGGCGGCGCGCAGCGAATACCTGGTCTGCATCGACGGCGACGCCATGCTGGACCCGGACGCGGCCGCCTACCTGGTGGCGCCGCTGATCGACAATCCGCGCGTGGGCGCCGTTACCGGCAACCCGCGCATCCGCACCCGCTCCACCATGATCGGGCGCATCCAGGTGGGCGAGTTCTCGTCCATCATCGGCCTGATCAAGCGCACCCAGCGCGTCTACGGCCAGGTGTTCACGGTGTCCGGCGTGGTCGCCGCCTTCCGGCGCGCGGCGCTGGACCGCGTGGGCTACTGGAGCCTGGACATGATCACCGAGGACATCGACATCAGCTGGAAGCTGCAACGCGACCACTGGTCGATCTTCTACGAGCCGCGCGGCCTGTGCTGGATCCTGATGCCCGAAACCCTGCGCGGACTGTGGAAGCAGCGGCTGCGCTGGGCCCAGGGCGGCGCCGAGGTCTTCCTGAAGAACCTGCGCTCCATCTGGGTCTGGCGCCATCGCCGCCTGTGGCCGCTGATGGCCGAGTTCTGCCTGTCCACCGCCTGGGCCTTCGCCTTCGGCGTGTCGGTGCTGCTGTGGGCCCTCAGCCAGGTGGTCACGCTGCCCAACAACATGCAGATCGCCAGCCTGATGCCGCCCGCCTTCACCGGCATGATGCTGGCGGTGGTCTGCCTGCTGCAGTTCGTCGTCAGCATCCTGATCGACCGCCGCTACGAGCCCGGCCTCGCCCGCTCGCTGTACTGGGTCATCTGGTATCCGCTGGCCTTCTGGATGGTGAGCCTGTTCACCACCCTGGTCAGCTTCCCCAAAGTCATGCTCCGCAAGCAGGCCCGCCGCGCGCGCTGGACCAGCCCGGACCGGGGCATCAAATCACCGGACGCAACGTCATGATCATCACCACGCAACGTTCCCGCGCAGGCTATCTGTTCGACCTGGTCCTCACCGCCATCGGCTGGTTCGCCTTCGTCTACCTGTTCGGCGCCGGCATCCTGGCGATCCTGCGCGCCGCTGCGGGCGGCCCCGGCGTCTCGCTATGGCCGGTGTTCCTGCCCACCGTGCATACGCTGTGGGGCTACGCCCTGCTGGCGCTGGTCAATGCCGGCGTGCTGGTGGCGTGGGCGGTCTACAACCACCGCAAGTTCGCCGGCAAGGATCGCCGCAAGCCGATCAAGCCCGTAGGCGACCGCCGCGTGGCCGCCAGCTTCGCGATCAGCCCGGCGCAGCTGATGCAGGTCAGGTCGGCGCACACCTGCATCGTCCACCATGGCGCGGGCGGAGACATCACCGGGATCGAGATGGGCCGCGCTCACCTGAGCGCCCTGCGGGCAGGCTAGGTCCCGGGCCAAGGGAAAGCGGGCGCCGCGCGCGGCCTTCCCGCTGCCCGGCCAGGCGCCCGCGCTCGGCGGCGCGCCTTCTCCACACCTGGCGCCCGCGCTCAGCGGCGCGCCTTCTCCACATTCGGCAGCAGGATCGCCACCACGCCCAGCAGGGGCAGATAGGCGCAGACCTGGTACACGTAGCCGATGCTGGTGGCGTCCGCCAACTTGCCCAGCGCCGCGGCGCCCACGCCGCCCATGCCAAAGGCAAAGCCGAAGAACAGGCCGGCAATCATCCCCACCTTGCCCGGCACCAGCTCCTGCGCGTAGACCACGATGGCCGAGAAAGCCGAGGCCAGCACCATGCCGATGATCACCACCAGCACGCCGGTCCAGAACAGGTTCATGTAGGGCAGCAGCAGCGTGAACGGCGCCACGCCCAGGATCGACACCCAGATCACGATCTTGCGGCCGATGCGGTCGCCAACCGGACCGCCCACCACCGTGCCCACCGCCACCGCCGCCAGGAACAGAAACAGGTACAGCTGCGCCTCGCGCACCGACAGCGCGAACTTGTCGATCAGATAGAAGGTGAAGTAGCTGTTCAGGCTGGCCAGGTAGAAATACTTGGAGAACACCAGCACCCCCAGTACCGTCAGCGCACCCAGCACCTGGTTGCGCGACAGCCCGTGGCCAGTCCCCTCGCGGCGCGCGCGCGGCTTGAGCCGGACGCGGTTGGCGCTGTACCAGCGGCCGATGCCGGTCAGCACCACGATGCCGAACAGCGCCGCCAGCGAGAACCACGCCACGCTGCGCTGCCCGTGCGGAATGATGAAGAGCGCGGCCAGCAGCGGCCCCAGCGCCGAACCCACGTTGCCGCCCACCTGGAACAGCGACTGCGCCAGGCCATGGCGCCCGCCGGAGGCCATGCGCGCCACCCGCGAAGACTCCGGATGGAACACTGACGAGCCCGTGCCCACCAGCACCGCGGCCACCAGCAGCCAGCCGAAGGACGGCGCCATCGACAGCAGCAGCAGTCCCACCAGAGTGAAGCCCATGCCCACCGGCAGCGAATACGGCTTGGGATGGCGGTCCGTGTAGAAACCGATGAAGGGCTGCAGCAGCGATGCCGCCAGTTGGTAGACCAGGGTGATCAGGCCGATCTGCGCGAACGACAGGCTGAACGAATCCTTCAGCATGGGATAGATGGCCAACAGGATCGACTGGATCATGTCGTTCATCAGGTGCGCCACGCTGATCGCGCCCAGCACCTTGAAGGCGGTGGACGGATCCGAGGAGGCGGCTGGCGGCGGCGCCGTGTTGGCGTCGGCGATACCGGCGGCGGGGGTCTGGGGTGGATTCATGGGTAGCTGACGCGGATAAGGGGATGGGCGTGCCCGGCGCCGTGCCGGGACCTGCAGCCAGTGTAGGAACCCGGGCCGGAAGCCATATGCCAATTTCCGTCGTTTAAGTGACAAAATGCGGAAAATGCACTTGAGCCGCCCCCTCTCATCCTTACGCCGGAAGTGACACGCATGCCCGCCCGACTGCTTTTGCCCGACCCCGCCCGCAGCGTCAATCCGCAGGACTACCAGCACCGGCCGCGCGTGGTGACGGCGATGGCCAAGGAATTCCCGGCGGGCACCCGCACGGGCACCCATTCCCACCCGCGCGCCCAACTGGTCTACGCGGTCGAAGGCGTCATGCGCGTCACCACCCCCAGCGGCTTCTGGGCCTTGCCGCCGCTGCGCGCGCTGTGGGTGCCGGCGGGCGTGCCGCATGGCGTGGACATGGTGGGTGCCGTGTCCATGCGCTCGCTCTATCTGCAGGCAGAGGCCGCCCAAGACTACTGGCCGCAGTGCCAGGTGGTCGAGGTCAGCGGCCTGCTGCGCGAACTGATCCTGGCGCTGACCGCCGAGCCCATCGAGTACCCGCTGGGCGGCCGGGCGGAGCAGATCGCCGCCCTGGTGCTGTCCGAGCTGGCCGCCGCGCGCGTCGCGCCGCTGCAGATCCCCTGGCCGCGCGACCGCCGCCTGCAGACCATCTGCGCGGCGATCCTGGACGATCCCGGGCTGCAGCGCGGCATCGAGGACTGGGGCGATGAAGTCGGCGCCAGCGCGCGCACGCTGATCCGCCTGTTCCAGGCGGAACTGGGGCTGAATTACCGGCAGTGGGTGCAGCAGGTCCGGCTGGCCGAGGCGGTGTGCCGGCTGTCGCAGGGCGTGCCGGTCGCGCGTATCGCCTCCGATCTGGGCTACCGCAGCGCCAGCGCCTTCTCGGCGATGTTCCACCGGGCGCTGGGCGCCCCGCCGCAGGGGTACCTGAAGAACGGCTGACGCCTGCAACCGGACTTGCCGTTTGTCACGGCGCGCAATACATTTCAGGGCGCTCCCGCGCCGCAACGCCGCAGCAAAGCCGCGTCCGGCGTATGCTAGAACCCGTCCCTGAATTCCCCCGGTGTTTGCGCTACCTCCGTCCCCCGGGCAAGTTTGGTTACCGAAACCTTATTGCTCCCTGGGCGGTCTATAGCGTTCTGCCCTAGAATCGCCTGCAATGAGCACCCCCCAGCAATCCTCCGCCACCCCGGGCGGCAAACCGGGCCTCCCCTGGAAACGAATCCTGATCAAGGCTGGCGTCGCCGCCGGCGGCGCTGCCGTGTGCGGCGGCGTTGCGCTGGGCCTGGCCCTGGCCCTGGCCTGGCCCAGCCTGCCCGACCTGCACGCCATGACCGACTACCGCCCGCGGGTGCCGTTGCGCATCTATACGGCGGACAAGGTGCTGATCGGCGAATACGGCGAAGAACACCGCAACGTGCTGCGCTTTGACGAGATCCCGCCTGTGATGCGCCAGGCGGTGCTGTCGGCCGAGGACGACCGCTTCTACAGCCATGGCGGCGTTGACTGGATGGGCGTGGCGCGCGCGGTGCTGACCAACCTCGTCAAGGGCTCCAAGAGCCAGGGCGGCAGCACCATCACGATGCAGGTGGCGCGCAACTTCTACCTGTCGTCCGAGAAAACCTATTCGCGCAAGTTCTACGAGCTGCTGCTCACCTTCAAGATCGAATCCGAGCTCTCCAAGGACCAGATCCTTGAGCTCTACATGAACCAGATCTACCTGGGCCACCGCGCCTATGGTTTCGCGGCCGCCTCGCGCACCTATCTCGGCAAACCCTTGTCGGAAGTGACGCCGGCCGAGGCCGCCATGCTCGCCGGCATCCCCAAGGCGCCGTCGCGCTTCAACCCCATCACCAATTTCCCGCGCGCCGAGATCCGCCAGCACTACGTGCTGGGCCGCATGAAGACGCTGGGCTACCTCACGCCCGAACAGGCCGATGAAGCGCTCAAGCAGCGCCTGACCATCCGCGGCGCGGACGGCGCCAGCGCGCGCGGCTTCGCCATCCATGGCGACTACCCGGCCGAATTGGCCCGCCAGCTGATGTACGGCGTGTTCCAGGAACAGACCTACTCCAAGGGCATCGACGTCTACACCACCATCGATTCCAAGGATCAGGAAGCCGCCTACCGCGCCGTGCGCGACGGCGTCATGGACTACACCCGCCGCGCCGTGTATCCCGGCCCCGAAGACCAGATCGACCTGCCCGACGGCGTCGAACAGGATGCGGCCGCGCTGGACGAGATCCTGGACGGCGTGCAGGAAAAGACGCCTGACAGCGAAGACCTGTTGACCGCGGTGGTGCTGGCCGCCAGTCCCACCGAAGTGACGCTGGCGCGCAGCGCCCGCGACATCATCACCATCAGCGACAAGAAGGCGCTGGCGGTGGTGGCCCGCGCGCTCAACCCCAAGGCCAGCGACAGCCAGCGCCTGCGCCGCGGCTCCGTGGTCTACATCCACAAGAACGGCGACGGCTGGGAAATCATCAACATGCCGACGCTGCAGGCGGCGCTGGTCTCGATGGTGCCCCAGGATGGCGCCATCCGCGCCATGATCGGCGGCTTCGATTACAACCGCGGCGGCTTCAACCGCGTGACGCAGGCCTGGCGCCAGCCCGGCTCCAACATCAAGCCCTTCGTCTACGCCGCGGCGCTGGAACGCGGCCTGACCCCGGCCACCCAGATCTCCGACCAGCCCTTCATGCTGACCGCGGAGCAGACCGGCTCCAAAGCCTGGCAGCCCAAGAACGACGGCAACAAGTACGAGCCCATGCTGACCCTGCGCCAGGGCCTCATGCGCTCCAAGAACATGGTGTCGATCCGCATCCTGCAGGCCATCTCGCCGCAGTATGCCCAGGACTACCTGACCCGCTTCGGCTTCGACAAGTCGCGCTGGCCTGCCGTGCTGCCGCTGGCCCTGGGCGCGGGCGGCGCCACGCCGCTGCAAGTGGTCAACGGCTACAGCGTGTTCGCCAACGGCGGCTACCGCGTCACGCCCTACCTGGTGGACCATGTGACCGACCGCTCGGGCAATGTGCTGATGAAGGCGCAACCGGTCGTCGCCGGCGACGAGCAGGCGCGCGCCATCGATCCGCGCACGGCCTGGGTGATGGACGACATCCTGCGCGGCGTCACGGTCAGCGGCACCGCCGCGCGCGCGCACCAGGTACTCAAGCGCAACGACATCGGCGGCAAGACCGGCACCACCAACGAGGCCGTGGACGTCTGGTTCTCGGGCTTCATGCCCAACCTTGCCACCACGGTCTGGATGGGCTTTGACCAGCCCAAGTCGCTGGGCACCAACGAATTCGGCAGCGGCCTGGCCCTGAGCACCTGGCTGGCCTACATGCAGCCCGCCTTGAAGGGCGTGCCCGAAACCAAACCCGCGCCGCGGCCGGACGGCCTGCTCGTGGACAACGGCGAATACTATTTCTCGGAATTCCCGCCGGGGCAGGCCGTGGCCTCGCTGGATCTGTCCTCGGGCGACGCGCTGACCGATTTCCTGAACAACAACCGCTCGACGGACGGCGTGGACACCTCGGTCAAGCCCTTGCCTCCCAGTGGCGCCGTGCCGCAGAGCAGCGCTGGCCAACCGCCAGTCGCCCTGCCCGTCCCCGTGGCGCCCGCAGGCGGCGCACCGGTCGGCAACGCGCCTGTCATCCCGCCCATCC
>NZ_DATCUY010000569.1:0-5953 GCF_036567245.1 Achromobacter sp.
GGCGCCGCCCCGTGGCCCTGCGCCTGGGCTGCGCGCAGCGCTTCCACGGCGGGGTCGGCCTGCTCCCTGAGCTCGGCCAGCACCGACATCACTGCGGCGACGATGCCCATGTAGCCGGTGCAGCGGCACAGATTGCCGGACAGTTCCACCCGAACCCGGCTCTCGTCCGCATCCGGCAAGCGCAGCACGATATCGCGCGAAGTCGCCAGCATGCCCGGAGTGCAATAGCCGCATTGCAAGGCGTGGTGCTTGGTAAAGGCGGCGCGCAGCCGCTGCATCACCGGATCGGCGTCATAGCCTTCGATGGTGGTCACCTGCCGGCCTTCGCAGGCCACTGCGAAGGAAATACAGGAACGCACCGGCGCCCCGTCCACCAACACCGTGCAGGCGCCGCAGACGCCATGTTCGCAGCCGAGATGAGTGCCGGTCAGGCGCGCCTGATCCCGCAGGAAATCCCCCAGATGCATGCGCGCGGGCGCCTCGTGCGATACGCGCTTGCCGTTTACTTCCAATGTCACCTGAACCATGGTCATTCCTGTCAAGCCAGAGCCTGCGCCAGGCAGCGCGTCACCGCGGTCCCGTGCAGCTTGCGATGGTGTTCGTCCTTGTCCTGCATGACGCCGGCCAGCTCGCTGGCCAACAGCGTCTCGTCCAGGCCCGCCAAGCCCTGCTGCGCGATACGCGCGGCCAGTTGGGGCAGCAGCCTGGGCGCGCCGTCCAGGGCTCCCACCGCGATGCGCGCCGTCTTTGAAGACGGATCGAACCACGCGGCGCAACTGGCCTCGGCGAACTCGCCGGTCTTGCGGCAGAACTTGTAGTAGCCCCAGCGCGCCTGCGGCCCGGCTTCCGGTATGTGCACGGCGGCGATCAGCTCGTCTTCGCGCAGTCCGGTGGTGTAGGCGCCCTGCATATAGTCTTCCGCCGCCAGCATGCGCACGCCGTCCGGCCCCGCGATCTCCAGCGTCGCGCCCAGGCCGACCACGGTCAGCACCCAGTCGGCCGCCGGGTCGGCATGCGCCAGGCTGCCGCCCAGCGTGCCGCGGTTACGGATGGCGCGATAGGCGATGCCCGGCGCCACCTGCTGCAAGGGCGTGCCGCGCAGCAATTCGTGCACGCCATCCTCGATCTCGGCATGGGTCACGGCCGCGCCTACGCGCAGCTTGCCGTCCTTGCGCGAGACCGTGCGCAGTTCGGACAGGCCGGAAATGTCGATGACGACCGGCGGACGCGCCAGGCGCAGGTTCAGCATCGGCCCCAGCGATTGGCCACCGGCCATGAGCTTGGCACGGCCCTCGTGTCCGCGCAGCGCCCGCAAGGCGTCCTGCAGCGTGTCCGGGCGGGTGTATTCGAATGCGGCCGCCTTCATGCCGTCACCTCCGCGGCAACGGTTGCGGTCTTGCGGCTGCCCTCTGCGATGGCGGCCAGCACGCGGGTCGGCGACAGCGGCGTGCGCAGCAATTCAGCCGCGCCCAGCGGGCGCAAGGCGTCGTTGACCGCGTTGAACAGTACCGCAGGCGGCGCGATGGCGCCGCCCTCGCCCATGCCCTTGGCGCCGAACTCCGTATGCGGCGACGGCGTCTCGAAGTGATGCAGGCGCATGTTCGGCACTTCAGTGGCGCCCGGCAGCATGTAGTCCGCCAGCGTCGACGCCAGCGGCTGGCCGTTGTCGTCGTAAGGCGTTTCCTCGTAGAAGGCGGTGCCTATGCCCTGGGCCACGCCGCCTATGGTCTGGCCTTCGACCACCATGGGGTTGATCATCGTCCCGCAGTCCTCCACCACCACATAATCCAGGATCTCCACGCCGCCCGTGCCCGGATCCACCGCCACCACCGCCGCATGGGTGGCGTAGGTGAAACAGCCGGTGTCGACCTTGGGCTTGTAGCCCACGGTGACTTCCAGGCCGCTGGGGTCCACGTCCGGCGGCAGCAATTGCGGCCGCAGATACCAGGCGTCGGCCACGTCCTTGACCGACACCGATTTGCCGCCGGATTCCAGCCGGTCGCCGTTCCAGGCCACGTTGGCCGGATCGGCCTGCAACAGATGCGCGCCGATATGCGTGAGCCGCGGCAGCAGGCGCTTGCAGGCCTGCGACACCGCGCCGCCGGACATCACCAGCGAACGCGAGGCGTAGGTCCCGGTGGAGAACGGCGTCTGCCCGGTGTCGCCGTGCAGCAGCTTGATGCTGGCCACGTCCACGCCCAGGATCTCGTTGGCGATCTGGGCAAACGTGGTTTCCATGCCTTGTCCGTGCGAATGAACGCCGACCCGCAGCTCCAGCCCGCCGTCCGGCGTGACCCGCGCGGTGGCCTGGTCAAAGCCCGGAATCACCGGCGTGCCCCAGGCCGCGAACACCGAGGTGCCGTGCGCCGCCTGCTCGGTATATGTCGCCAGGCCCACGCCGATGAGGCGGCCGTCGGCTTCCCCCTGGCGCTGGCGCGCGCGGATGGCATCCACGCCTATCATGTCCATGGCCTGCTGCAGGCTGGCCGGATAGTCGCCGCTGTCCAGGTGCTTGCCGGTGACGTTGACGTAGGGCATCTGCTCGCCTGGCACCAGGTTTTCGTGGCGGATTTCCCAGGGTTCGCGCCCGACCTCGCGGGCGATCGCGTCCATGGTCAGTTCGATGGCGAAGCAGACGCCGGTGCGCGCCACGCCGCGATAGGGCACGAAGCCCGGTTTGTTGGTGGCCACCGCCCGCGTCACGCAGCGATAGCCCTTGAATGCGTACGGCCCCGGCAGGTTGCCGATGGCCTGGCCCGGTTCCAGGCCGATGGTGAACGGCCAGACCGAGTAAGCCCCACCGTCGATGGTGATCTTGGCGTCCAGCGCCAACAGCTTGCCGCGGCGGTCGGCGTAGGCCACCATTTCATAATGGTGCTCGCGCGAATTGGCGCCCGCGGTCAGGTGCTCGCGGCGGTCTTCGATGAAGCGGAACGGCTTCTTGAAGGTCTTCGCCAGCCAGGCCACGCACAGTTCTTCCTGCTGCAGCACGCATTTGTAGCCGAAGGCGCCGCCCACGTCCGGCGACACCACCCGCACCCGGCCTTGCTCCAGGTCCAGGCACTGGGCCAGCACGCTGCGGATCATGTGCGGCACCTGGGTCGCGCTGACCACCACCAGCTGGTCGGCCTGGTGGTCCCAGTAGGCCAGCACCGCCTTGCCTTCCATCGGCACCATGCATTGCCGCGACAGGTCGATCTTGCGGCGCACGACCACATCCGCCTGCGCCGCCAGTTCATCGAACTGTTTGTCGACATTGAGCGTGACGAAGACGTTGTCGCGCCATTGTTCGTGCACAAAATCGCCCTGGGCGGCCTGGGCGCTGACTACGTCCGCATACACAGGCAGGTCGTCGTAGTCGACCTCGATCAGTTCGGCGTAGTCTTCGGCCTCGGCCCGGGTCGGCGCGAACACCATGGCGATAGGCTCGCCCACGAAGCGCACCTTGCCCGAGGCCAGCGGCGGCTGGGCCGAGACCTGGTAGCTGGGCAGCGTCGAGTCCGCCACGATGTCGCGCGCGTCGACCATGGCCTGGCGCACAAACGCCTTGTCCGCGATCTGCTCGGCCACGCGCACCGAAGTGATGCGCGCGTGCGCCAGCGGACTGCGCAGGAAGGCCACCTCGCACAGGCCCGGCATGGCCATGTCAGCCACGAAATTGCCCTTGCCGTGCAGATGGCGCGCGTCTTCCTTGCGCGGCACCCGCGCGCCCACTCCCTGCGGCTTGCCTGGCCGGCCGTGCGTATCGGCGTTTGCTGTCGTCATGACTACCCTTTGTCTCCTGCTTGCTTGTTACTTGGCCTGGGCCTTCGCCACGGCGGCGAAGGTGTAGTTATCCAACGGGCTTTCGGCCACCCGGAACCAGCCCGCCTGCTCGGCCTGGAATTTCTTCCAGTCGGGGAAGATGGCGGCGAAGTCGGGGTTCTTGGCCGAGAGTTCAACCCACAGTTCCTGCGACGCGTTGTACGCCGCGTCCATCACTTCCTTGGGGAAGAAGCTGACCTTGGCGCCGCCGGCGATCAGTTTGCGTAGCGCCAGCGGATTGCGCGCGTCGTAGTTGGCCAGCATGCGCATGGTCTGTTCGCCCGCAGCGGCCTCGAAGGCGGCCTGATAGGCCGGCGGCAAGGCTTCCCAGGCCTTGTCATGCACCATGCTGGTAATGGAGGCGCTGCCTTCGAACCAGCCCGGCGAGTAGTAGTACGGCGCCACCTTGTTGAAGCCCAGCTTCTCGTCGTCGTAGGGGCCGATCCATTCGGCCGCGTCGATGGTGCCCTTTTCCAGCGCGGGATAGATGTCGCCCGGCGGGATCTGCTGCGGCACCGCGCCCAGTTTGGACAGCACCATGCCGCCGATGCCGCCGATGCGCATGTTCAAGCCCTTCAGGTCGGCGACCGACTTGATTTCCTTGCGGTACCAGCCGCCCATCTGCACACCGACGTTGCCACAGACGTGGTTGACGATGTTGTACTTCTTATAGAGCGCGCGCAGCATCTTCAGGCCGCCGCCGGAATGGATCCAGGCGTTGTGCTGGCGGGCGCTCAGGCCGAAGGACAGGCCGGTGTCGAAAGTCAGCGCCGTGTTCTTGCCGATGTAGGCCGTGCTCAGCACGTGGTTGCATTCCACCGTGCCGTTGCTGACCGCATCCATGTTCTGCGCGGCCGGCACCAGCTCGCCACCGGGAAAAGCCCGGATCTCGAACTTGCCGTCCGTCAGCTGCGCCACGCGCTTGCACAGATCCTCGGCCGAGCCGTAGATGGTGTCCAGGCTCTTGGGCCAGCTGGTGGACATGCGCCAGCGCACCGACGGCGCGGATTGCGCGACGGCAGGCATGCCGACGGTGGCTAGGCCCGCGCCGGCTGCGCCGGCGGCTTGTGCGAGGAAACGGCGTCGTTGCATTCATTGCTCCCGATCTGGTTCGATTGAGTCCCCTTGGACCCGCCTCAACTCATGCCAACGCCACTCGCGTACATCCGAAAAAAACGTTAGCACACTGAATTGTTGATCAGCATACTGACAGTAATTTTGAGTGTCAACAAGGTAAATCCCCACTGCTGACACCCGCGGAATGCCTAGCTTTTCCCCGTTCCGGGCGGCATTTTCCGCGAGACTCGCGTGCTGTTTGTGGGTACTCCTTACATATAGTGGACACCCGCGGACCTGGGCCGAATCAGGCGTGCATAATAGGCCCGCGCCGCAGCCCTTCCCGCCGCCTCATGTCGGGGAAATCCCTAGCTCCTGACTTGTTTTTTTAGGCAGTACACTGACGACAATTACTCAGCATACTGACGAGCGAGTTGATATGAACTGGATCCGCATTGCCTCTACCGACCAACTCACCGACGACGACGAGGTGATCCCCGTCGCAGCCGGCGAAAAGCAGCTTGCGCTGTATCGCAGCGAAGGCGAGTTCTACGCCTCCGACAACGTCTGTACGCACGCCTACGCGCTGCTGTCCGACGGCTATCTGGAAGATGGCTGCATCGAATGCCCGCTGCACCAGGCCAGGTTCGACATCCGCACCGGCCAGGCCATGTGCGCGCCAGCCACCAGCGGCATCCGCGTCTATCCGGTCAAGGTCGAAGGCCAGGACATCTACGCCAACCTGCAGGGCTGACCATGGCTGACGCAGATCCTATCCTCATCATCGGCGCCGGCCAGACCGGCGCGGTGGCGGCCGCCACGCTGCGCGACCTGGGTCACGACGGCCCCATCACGCTGATCGGCCAGGAAGCGCATGCGCCTTACGAGCGCCCGCCGCTGTCCAAGGCCGTGCTGCAAACGGCCGACGCGCACGGCCAGACGGCGGTGCATGCCGGCGACTTCTACGAACGGCAGCGCATCACGCTGCTGACCGGCACCGAAGCACAGGCCATCGACGCTGCCCGCCGCCTGGTCCGGCTGGCCGATGGCGGGGCCCTCCCCTACAGCCGCTGCCTGCTCGCCACCGGCGGCC
>NZ_DATCUY010000570.1:0-3587 GCF_036567245.1 Achromobacter sp.
GACAGCGGCCGCCTGGCCGCGCACCAGCCCGACGCGCTGGATAGCGCCCTGCGCCCGCGTGCCCAGGTGGTGCAGCTTCACGTGCCCGAGACCTTTGAACGGGCCGTCGCGCGCCGCATCGCGGACCTGACCGCCTATCAGGACGCCGGCTATGCCCGCGAATACCAGGACGTGGTCGAGGCCGTCGCGGCCCGCGAACGCGAACTGGCGCCCGACGCCAAGACCCCGCGTCTGGCACTGGCGGTGGCCCGCGGCCTGTTCAAGCTCATGGCCTACAAGGACGAATACGAAGTGGCGCGCCTGTACACGGATGATGCGTTCCAGGCGCAATTGAAGGGCCAGTTCGAAGGCGACTACAGCCTGCGCTTCCACATGGCGCCGCCGATCTTCGCGCGCAAGGACCCGCGCACCGGCGTGCCGCGCAAGATGACGCTCGGCCCGCGCACCATGACCGCACTGAAATTGCTGACCCGCATGAAGGGTCTGCGCGGCACCTGGTTCGACCCCTTCGGCCGCACCGCCGAGCGCAAGATGGAACGCGCGCTGATCGGCGAATACCGCCAGACCATAGACCAGCTTCTTGTAGGGTTGACGCGGGACAAGCTCGCGCAAGCGGCTACAATCGCCGGCCTTGCAGAAACCATCCGCGGCTACGGCCACGTGAAGGCTTCGAACGTCGAGAAGTATCGGACGGAATTGGGTCGATTGATGCAGAGCTATATGGCACCGGCCCCGCGCGACATGCCCCTGCGGAAAACCGCATAAACATTCGCTCTTAGCGGTCCGGTCCTGGGCGCGCCTTACTGGGCGCGCCCAGTGCATTTAGTAACAATCTTTTGTGAGCTTCGTCATATCTTCTTCTTGTCCCTGTAGTTCTCGATCACTAGAATTAGTGTCCAACGAGGGGTGCTACACTACATGTTGTGGTCGCCTAAGCGCTGATTCTCGTCGGCCACGCCTTTTGGACTAGCCCGTCCAAGCGTTCCGACCCCCTCAAAAGATCCACATTCGTACCGGACATGACCGTCGTCATGTCGCTATCTACGCGTTTTCGCACAGGAGCTTCCATGCAGACTACGATCGCCTCTGTGACCCGGCCTTCGGCCGTGCCGCCCTCGCAAACCGATTCCCCTGCCGACGCCAATGGCGGGCAATGGGCCAGCTACAACATCATTCGCCGTAATGGCTCGGTGGTCGGGTTTGAACCCAGCAAGATCGCCATCGCCATGACCAAGGCCTTCCTGGCCGTGAACGGCGGCCAGGGTGCGGCGTCCGCGCGCGTGCGCGAACTGGTCGAGAACCTGGCCAGCCAGGCCGTGAACGCCCTGGTGCGCAACCGCCCCAATGGCGGCACCTTCCATATTGAAGACATCCAGGACCAGGTCGAACTGGCCTTGATGCGCTCCGGCCAGCACGACGTCGCCCGCGCCTACGTGCTGTACCGCGAGAAGCGCACGCAAGAGCGTGCCGCCGCCGCTGCCGCCGAAGGTCAGGACAAGGCCGCCGCCGCCCCGCAGGAACACGTGCTGAACGTGACCGATGCCGGCGTGCGCCGTCCGCTGGATCTGGCTGAACTGCGCGCGACCATCGTCGCCGCCGGCGAAGGCCTGGACGAATTCATCGATAGCGAAACCATCCTGAAGGAAACGGTCAAGAACCTGTACGACGGCATCCCCGTCGACGAAGTGTTCAAGTCCGCCATCCTGTCCGCACGCGCGCTGGTCGAAAAGGACCCGGCCTACAGCCAGGTCACCGCCCGTCTGCTGCTGCACACGATCCGCAAGGAAGTGCTGGGCGAAGAAGTGTCGCAAGACGGCATGGGCGCGCGTTACGCCGAATACTTCCCCACGTTCATCGCCCGCGGTATCGAAGGCGGCCTGCTGTCGCCCGAACTGGCCAGCTATGACCTGACCCGCCTGGGCAAGGCCCTGAACGCCAAGCGCGACCTGCAATTCGGCTACCTCGGCCTGCAGACGCTGTACGACCGCTACTTCCTGCACATCCGCGGCACCCGCATCGAACTGCCGCAGGTGTTCTTCATGCGCGTGGCCATGGGCCTGGCGCTGCGCGAGGCCGACCGCGAAACGCGCGCCATCGAGTTCTACGAGATCCTGTCCTCGTTCGACTTCATGAGCTCGACGCCGACGCTGTTCAACTCGGGCACGCTGCACTCGCAACTGTCGTCGTGCTACCTGACCACCGTCTCCGACGATCTGGAAGGCATCTACGACGCCATCAAGGAAAACGCGCTGCTGGCCAAATACGCCGGCGGCCTGGGCAACGACTGGACCCCGGTCCGTGCGCTGCGCAGCCACATCAAGGGCACCAACGGCGAAAGCCAGGGCGTCGTCCCGTTCCTGAAGGTCGTCAACGACACCGCCGTCGCGGTGAACCAGGGCGGCAAGCGCAAGGGTGCGGTCTGCACGTACCTGGAATCGTGGCACCTGGACATCGAAGAATTCCTGGAACTGCGCAAGAACACCGGCGACGAACGCCGCCGCACGCACGACATGAACACGGCGAACTGGATTCCCGACCTGTTCATGAAGCGCGTCATGGAAGCCGGCGAATGGACGCTGTTCTCGCCGTCCGACTGCCCTGACCTGCACGACAAGGTTGGCCGCGAATTCGAAGAAGCCTACATCGGCTACGAAAAGCGCGTCGCCAGCGGCGAGCTCAAGCTCTACAAGAAGATGCCGGCGCTGACGCTGTGGCGCAAGATGCTGTCGATGCTGTTCGAAACCGGCCACCCGTGGATCACGTTCAAGGATCCGTGCAACATCCGTTCGCCGCAGCAGCACGTGGGCGTCGTCCACAGCTCGAACCTGTGCACCGAGATCACGCTGAACACGAACGAATCCGAAATCGCGGTGTGCAACCTGGGTTCCGTGAACCTGGTCGCGCACATGAAGCCGGCAGCCGGCGGCGGTTTCGAACTGGACCACGACAAGATCAAGCGCACCGTCAGCATCGCGATGCGCATGCTCGACAACGTCATCGACATCAACTACTACGCCGTCGAGAAGGCCCGCAATTCCAACGCGCGCCATCGCCCGGTGGGCATGGGCATCATGGGCTTCCAGGATTGCCTGCAGATGATGCGCGTGCCGTACGCATCGCAAGCCGCTGTTGAATTCGCCGATCGCTCGATGGAAGCGGTGTGCTATCACGCCTACTTCGCATCGAGCCTGCTTGCCGAAGAACGCGGCCGCTATCAGTCGTATGAAGGTTCGTTGTGGTCGCGTGGCATCTTGCCGCAAGACACGCTGAAGATGCTGCGCGATGAACGCGGCGGCCATGTTGAAGTCGATGAATCGAGCTCGCTCGATTGGGATACGTTGCGCGCGCGCATCAAACAGCACGGCATGCGCAACTCCAATTGCGTTGCAATTGCCCCAACCGCGACTATTTCCAATATCATTGGTGTATCTGCGTGCATCGAACCTACTTTCCAGAACTTGTACGTCAAATCGAATCTCTCCGGCGAGTTCACGGTCGTTAACGATTACCTCGTGCGTGACCTGAAGAAACTCGGTCTCTGGGACGAAGTCATGGTCGCCGACCTCAAGTACTTCGACGGCAGCCTG
>NZ_DATCUY010000571.1:0-8128 GCF_036567245.1 Achromobacter sp.
GGCCAGCAAGGCGTCGGGCGGCAGGCTGACCGCCTTCAGCTCCAGCCGGGCGCAGCGCGCGCCGTCCAGCGTGGGCGTATCGGTGATCTGCACGCCGGCCGTATCGGCTGGCACCGCCAGCAGCAGCGTCTGGCCATCATCGCCGCGCGCGCTGACCAGCCATGCCGTGGCCGCGGCGCCGTGCCAGACCAGATGCTTGACGCCGTCCAGGCGCCAGCCTTCGGCAGTCTTGGCGGCGCGGCAATCGCGCGGATCGGCGTCATAACGGCGGCCGGGTTCCTGGTACGCCACGCTGACGATGGCGTCGCCCGAGGCGATGGCCGGCAGCCACAGGCCGCGCGCCTCGCCGCCGCAAGCATCGAGCAGCGCCGCGCCCATGACCGCGCTGGGGATGACCGGCTCGGATACCAGCCCGCGCCCCAGTTCCACATGCACGGGCAGCAGGCTGGCCGGCACTTCGCCGAAACCGCCGAAATCCTGCGGGATGGTCAGACCCAGCACACCCAGTTCGGCCAGCGCCGCCCAGGCGTCGGCATCCAGCTTGCCCGCTGCCAGGCGGGCGCGGCGGCGCGAGTGCGTCCATTCCTGGTCCACCAGGCGCCGCAGGCTGTCGGCCAGCATGCGTTGTTCTTCGGTATAGATGAAATCCATGCGTCGTCTTCCTGTCGGATTGCGCGAGACCAGGCCTACAGGCCCAGCACCAGGCGGGCGATGATGCCCTTCTGCACTTCGGTGGTGCCGCCGTAGATCGAGGTCTTGCGCATATCGGCATAGCCCGCGCCGGCCGCGGCCGCCATTTCCGGTCCTGGGCCGCTGTAGCCGTTGCCGGCCTCCAGCCAATCGGGGTCATAGGGCCAGGCGTCCGGCCCCGCCACCTCCATCTGCAGCATGGCCAGGTCTTGCTGGATCTCGGACCCGCGGATCTTCAACACCGAGGCTTCCGGCCCCGGTGTGCCGTCGTTGCTGGACGCCACGCGCAGCAGCAACATTTCCAGCGCCATGATGTCCACCTCGATGCGCGAAATGCGGTCGCGAAACCGGCTGTCCGACAGCAGCGGCTTGCCACGGGAGCTCGCGTCCGCGGCCATGCGTTTGAGGATGCCCAGTTCGCGGTGGCAATGGCCCAGGCCCGCGATGCCGGTGCGCTCATGGCCCAGCAGGTATTTGGCATAGGTCCAGCCCTGGTTCTCCACGCCCACCAGGTTGGCCGCCGGCACGCGCACGTTTTCCAGCCAGACTTCGTTCACGTCGTGTCCGCCGTCCAGCGTGCGGATGGGACGCACGGTCACGCCTGGCGTACGCATGTCCAGCAGCAGCATCGAAATGCCGCGCTGCGCGCGGGCCTCGGGATCGGTGCGGACCAGGCAGAACATCCAGTCGGCGTACTGCGCCAGCGTGGTCCAGGTCTTCTGGCCGTTGACGATGTATTCGTCGCCGTCGCGCACCGCGCGGGTCGAAAGCGAAGCCAGATCGGATCCCGAGCCGGGCTCGGAATAGCCTTGGCACCACCAGTCCTCGACGCGGATGATGCGCGGCAGGAGGCTGGCCTGTTGCTCGGCGCTGCCGTACTTCATCAGGACCGGACCGATCATGGACAAGCCGAAGGGCAACAGGCGCGGCGCGCCGGCCTTGAAACACTCAACCTCGAAGATCAGCCGCTGCAAGGCGTTCCAGCCAGTGCCGCCGTGTTCGACGGGCCAGTTCGGCGCGCCCCAGCCCTGGTCGGCCAGGATGTTGTGCCAGCGCACATAGTCGTCGCGCTCCAGCCGCTGGTGCCGCAGCACCTTGTCGCGTATGTCCTGCGGCAGCTTGTCCGTGGCGAAGGCGCGCACTTCTTCGCGGAATAGCCGCTCTTGCGGTGTCCAGGTCAGGTTCATGGTCGGGCTCCTTTCCGGTATCTAGCCACGGTCCGGCGCGCCGGACAATCTGCCTCTTCCGAAGACGGGCTTCGCGCTGGACATAGGGCGCCCCACTACGGGCCGGCAGAAGGCCAGCTTCAGCAATGAAGAATGGCCGAACCCGCCGCCAGTGCCGACACTTGCAAGCGTCATCCACTGGAACCCGTAGGCATCATGACCGTTCCCGATCACCAGGGCGCCGCGCCGCAAGGCGTCGAGGCGCAATACCGCCAGGCGCTGGACCAAGGCCGCTTCCTCATCCAGCACTGTGCCGGTTGCGACCGCGCGGTGTTCTACCCCCGCATGATCTGCCCGCATTGCGGCGCGGACAAGCTCGCCTGGGCCACGCCCGACGGGCGTGGCGAGGTCTATTCCACCACCGTGGTGCGCCGCAAGCCCGAGGCCGGCGGCGACTACAACGTGGCGCTGATCGACCTGCCGGAAGGCGTCAGGCTGATGAGCCGGGTCGAAGGCGTGGCGCCCGATGCCGTGCATATCGGCATGGCGGTGCGCGCCCAGGTGACGCAGCAGGCCGGCCACGGCCTGGTGGTCTTCGTTCCCAACAAGGAGGCGCAATGACGCTGAACGATCTGCGCGGCGCCGTGGCGGTGGCGGGCGTGGGCCATGCTGGCCTGGGCCAGGCCAGCGGCTACACCGAAATGGAAATCCTGGTGCAGGCCGCGCAGCGCGCGGTGGCCGACGCCGGCCTCTCAATGCGCGACATCGACGGCATCTGCACCGCCAGCGTGGCCGCACCGATGTGGGCCATGCCGGTGATCGAACACCTGGGCATCCGCCCGACATTCATCGACAGCACCATGCTGGGCGGCTCCAGCTTCGTCGCGCACCTGCTGCCCGCGCTGCATGCGCTGGCCTCCGGCCAGTGCAACGCGGTGCTGGTCTGCTATGGCAGCACGCAGCGCACGTCCACCCTGAGCCGCGCCGAGATCGGCCGGGTCCGCAAGCAGTTCGATCCGCAGCCCTACGAAACACCCTACGAGCCGCTAAGCCCCCTGTCGTCCTACGCGCTGGCGGCCGCGCGCCACATGCACCAGTACGGCACCCGCCGCGAGCATCTGGCACAGGTGGCGCTGGCCGCCAACCAATGGGCCCAGCTGAATCCCGAAGCGCAGTTGCGCGAGCCCGCCACGCTGGACCAGATTCTCTCGGCCCGCATGGTGTCCGACCCGCTGAGCGTGCGCGACTGCTGCCTGGTCACTGACGGCGCCGGCGCCTACGTGCTGGTGCGCGCCGAGCGAGCCCGCGACCTGCCGCGCCCGCCGGTCTACGTGCTGGGCAACGCCACCGCGGTCTGGAACCGCCAGATCTCGTCCATGGAAGACCTGACCGTGACCGCCGCGGCCGAGTCCGGCAAGCGGGCCTTCGAGATGGCGGGCGTTGCGCCCAAGGACATTGACGTGGTGGAGCTGTACGACGCCTTCACCATCAACACCCTGCTGTTCCTGGAAGACCTGGGCTTCTGCGCCAAGGGCGAAAGCAAGGACTTCATCGCGGGCGACGCCATCGCCCCGGGCGGCACGCTGCCGGTCAACACCAACGGCGGCGGGCTGTGCTGCGTGCATCCGGGCATGTATGGCGTCTTCATCATGATCGAGGCCGTCCGCCAGCTGCGCCGCGAATGCGGCGCGCGCCAGGTCGCCGATGCGCACCTGGCCCTGGTGCACGGCAACGGCGGCACCCTGTCCAGCCAAGCCACCGCCATCCTGGGCACCCAGGCCACGCTTTGAACGACGCAACCATGTCTCCGGCAGCCCCTCTTACCCGCATCCATCAATTGCTGGCCCAGCAGGCCGGCCAACGGCCCGACGCCACCTTCCTGCACGAGGAAGGCGGCGGCAAGCTGAGCTACGCACAGTTCTGGCGCCGCGTGCAGGCCGCGGCCGCCTGGCTGGAAAGCCAGGGCGTGCGTCCCGGACACCGCGTGCTGATCGCGGGAGAAAACTGCGCGGCCATGATTGCGGCCTTGTTTGCCTGCAGCGTGGCGGGAGCTTGGCCGGTGGGCGTCAATGCCCGCCTGTCCACGCGTGAAATCGACGCCATCCGCAACCATGCGCAGCCCGAACTGCTGCTCTACACCAGCGGCATCTCGCCCGCCGCCGCGGCCCACGCCGAACACACTGGCGCCGCCGACGCCGACCCGGACGTCTGGGGGCCGGGCGTACAAGCGGCAAGAGCGGACGGCCCCACGCAGGCCGAGACAGGCGATTCGGCCGCGGAAGTGGCCACCGTGATCTACACGTCCGGCACCACGGGCGCGCCCAAGGGCGTCCTGGTGCCGCATCGCGGCCTGCTGCATTTCGCGCGCGTGTCCGCGGCCTCGCGCCGCCTGACGCCGCAAGATATCGGCTACGCCGCGCTGCCCATGTCGCACATCTTCGGCATCGCCACCGTGCTGATGGCCACGGTGCACGCCGGCGCCAGCCTGGTGCTGCGCAGCCGCTTCGACGCCGCGGATGCCTTCAAGGCACTGGCCCATCCCGGCGTCAGCATTCTGCAGGGCGTGCCCACCATGTTCAGCCGCATGATGGCCGTGGCGCCGCCGCGCGCGGAGCTGCGGGCACCCTCCCTGCGCTACCTGTACACCGGCGGCGCGGCGCTGGACCCCACGCTCAAGCGCGACGCCGAGCGCTATTTCGGCGTCGCCATGCATCACGGCTATGGCATCACCGAATACGCGGGCTCCATGTTCGTCACCCGCATCGACGCGCCGCGCGACGACTGCTCGGCCGGCCACGCAGTCGAAGGCGTGGAGATGCGCATCGGCAACCCCGACAGCGGCACGCCCGCACCAGGCGAGCGCGGCGACATCCTGATCCGCGGCCCGGGCGTCATGCTGGGCTACTACCGCAATCCTGAACAGACCGCGCAGGCGCTGCTGCCCGGCGGCTGGCTCAACACCGGCGATATCGGCTACGTCGACGAACACGGCGCGCTGTACATCGCGGGCCGCTCCAAGGACCTGATCATCCGCTCCGGCTTCAACGTCTATCCGCTGGAAGTGGAATCGGTCATCAACGCCTTTCCCGGCGTACGCCTGTCGGCCGTGGTGGGCCGCGCCACCGCCGACCAGAACGAGGAAGTCATCGCCTTCGTCGAACCCCTGCCCGGCGCCACGGTGGACACCAACCTGCTGATGCTGCATCTGCGCGCGCAGTTGGCGCCGTACAAGCGGCCCGCCCGCATCATCCCCATCGACACCATTCCCACGACCGTCAGCGGCAAGATCCTCAAGCAACCGCTGAAAGAAAGGCTGGCGTAGCCGCGGCCTGCTGTTCCGCTGCACGACCCGCCGCTTACCCACAAGGAGACAACAGCGTGAACATCAAGACCCTGCTCACCGTAGCCGCCGCCGCGGCGGCGCTCGCCACGGCCTCTGGCGCCAGGGCGGACGCCTATCCCGAACGCCCCATCCGGCTGCTGGTGGGCTATGCCCCCGGCGGCCCCGTCGACACCACCGCCCGCGTCTTCGCCAAGTACCTGGGCGACAAGTTGGGCCAGACCGTGGTGGTGGAGAACCGCGCCGGCGCCAGCGGCATGATCGCCTCGGACGCCACCGCCAAGGCGCCGCCAGACGGCTACATGCTGGGCTTCGCCGCCAGCCCGACCCTGACCATGTCGCCGCTGGTCCAGCGCAGCACGCTGTTCGATCCGCGCAAGGACTTCTCGCTGATCGGCCTGGTGGTGGACTACGCCAACGTCCTGCTGATCGGCCCGCAGATTCCCGCAAAGAATGTCAGCGAACTGGTCACCTACGCCCGCGCCCATCCCGATGCCGTGTCGTTCGGATCCGCCGGCATCGGCGCGTCCAACCACCTGTCGGCCGAACTGCTGAAAAAGCAGGCGGAAGCGCCCATGCTGCACGTGCCCTACCGCGGCAACTCGCCCGCCATGGTGGATGTGATCAGCGGCAAGATCACCTTCATGTTCGACATCACCAGCACCGCCATCCCCTTCGTCAAGAGCGGCAAGGCGCGCGCCCTGGCCGTCACGTCGAAGACCCGCAACCCGGAATTGCCGGACGTGCCCACCATGGTCGAAGCCGGCATGAAGGACTACGAGGTAGTGGGCTGGTACGCGCTGGTCGGTCCGAAGAAGCTGCCCGACGCCGTCGCGGCCCGCCTGACCCGCGCGCTGAAGGAGGTCTCCAGCGACCCCGCCTTCCGCCAGGCCATGACCGACGGCGGCTACACCATCAACACCGGCGACTCCAAGGCCCTGCAATCACGCATCGACCGCGAATACGCGCTGTGGTCCGACGTCATCCAGAGCGCCAACATCCAGGCCAACTGACCCCCCCGGAGCATCCAGATGAATCCCCCGCTCGCGCTGCACGCCCAAACCCGCCTGCCCGTCATCGGCGCCCCCATGTTCCTGGTCTCCGGACCGGACCTGGTGGTGGCGCAATGCGCGGCGGGGATCATCGGCACCTTCCCCTCGCTCAACGCGCGTCCACAGGAACAGCTGCACGATTGGCTCACGCGCATCGAAGACGGCCTGGCCGCCAGGCGCCTGGCCGCGCCCGGCGCCCGGATTGCGCCCTACGGCGTCAACCTGATCGTCCACCCCAGCAATCCGCGCTGGCAGGGCGATCTGGCCATCTGCGCCGAACGGCGCGTGCCGCTCATCATCACCTCGCTGCATGCGCCCGAAGCGGTGGTGGCCGCAGCGCACGGCTACGGCGGACTGGTGTTCCATGACGTCACCAACGTGCGGCACGCCAAGCGCGCGCTGGACGCTGGCGTCGACGGCCTGATCCTGGTGGCGGCGGGCGCCGGTGGCCACGCGGGGCAGATCAACCCGATCGCGCTGGTCAACGAGATCCGCGCCTTCTACGACGGCCCGCTGGCGCTGTCCGGCTGTATCAGCCATGGCAAGGACATCCTGGCCGCACAAATACTGGGCTGCGACTTCGCCTACATGGGCACGCGCTTCATCGCCACGCAGGAATCGCTGGCTGGCGACGCCTATCGTGAAATGGTGCTGCAGGCGCAGGCCGGCGACGTGACCTACACGCCATACTTTTCGGGCGTGCCCGCCAACTACCTGTCGGCCAGCATCCAGGCGGCCGGCCTGGATCCCCTGGAACTCGCCAGGAATGGCGTGGCTCCGCCCGCCAACATGGACAAGAGCTCCCGGCCCAAGGCCTGGAAAGACGTGTGGAGCGCGGGCCAGGGCGTGGGCGCGGCGCAGGAGGTCCTGCCGGCCGCCATGCTGGTGGATCAGCTGGAAGCCGAATACCACAGCGCGCGCGAGGCCCTGCGCCGGCTCTAATCAAGCTTGATGTTGGCCGCCTTGATGACGTCGCGCCACTTCGCGATCTCATCGCGCACAAACTCGCCGAACTGTTCGGGGGTGCCGGGCTTGGGCTCGGCGCCTGCGGCGATCATGGCTTGAGCGGTGGCCGCATCCGACAGCACTTTCACCAAGTCGGCATTCACGCGCTTGACGATGTCGGGCGGCGTGCCCTTGGGCGCCATCACGCCGCTCCATGAGTAAGCCTCGTAGCCCGGCAATCCGGACTCCGCGATGGTCGGCACGTCGGGCAGCATGCTGGAACGCGCGGGGTTGCCCACGCCCAACGCGCGCACCTTGCCGCCCTTCAGATGCGGCACGGCGGAAGGGCCGTCGGCGAACATCACCTGCACCTGTCCGCCCAGCAGGTCCTGCATGGCGGGCGCGCTGCCGCGATAGGGGACGTGCTGGATACGCACGCCGGCCATGGCGTTGAAGAGCTCGCCAGCCAGGTGCGTGCCGCCGCCCGTGCCCGACGAGCTGAAGGACAGCTTGCCCGGGTTCGCCTTGGCATAGGCGATCAGTTCGCTCACCGAATTCACGGGCAACGCCGCGTTCACCACCAGCACAATGGGGAAAACCGCCGCCATGCCTACCGGCACGAAATCCCGCGTGATGTCGTAGCTGAGATTGCCCCGCAGGCTGGGCAGCACCGCGTGGTGAATGGAAGCAAAGAAATAGTTGTAGCCGTCGGGCTCGGCCTTGGCCGCGAACTGCGCGCCCACGATGCCGCCGGCGCCCGATTTGTTGTCGACCACCGTGGGCACCGACCATAGCTGGCCCAGCGGCTGCGTGGTGAAGCGCGCAGTCGTGTCCACCGGTCCGCCTGCGGGAAATGGCACGATGAAGTTCACGGCATGCGCCGGCCAGGCGGCGGCGCGGGCGATGGAGGGGAACAGCGCAGGCAGCGCGGCGGC